>DASWOO010000290.1:0-7754 GCA_036404335.1 Kofleriaceae bacterium | reverse complement strand
GCGGGCCTGTTCCACCGCGCGATCATGGAGAGCGGCGCCTGCAAGTTCCTGCCGAGCAAGGCGAGCGCCCAGCAGCAGGGCGCCAAGGTCGCGACCGCGGTCGGCTGCGGCACCGCCGCCGACGTCCCGGCGTGCCTGCGCGCGCTGCCGGCGCAGACCCTGATCACCGCGCTGCCCGGCGATCCCAGCCCGCTCGGCAGCTCGCCGTACCAGTCGGTGATCGACGGCAGCATCCTGGTCGAGCAGCCGGCCGACGCGATGGCCGCCGGCCGCCACCACGCGGTGCCGATCCTGATCGGCGCCAACGCCGACGAGACCAACGCGGCCGCGCCGCCGCGGATGACCGAGGACCAGTACGAGGCGGCGATCCACACCCAGTACGGCACCACGGTCGGCGACCGCGTGCTCGCGCAGTACCCGGCGTCGCGGTTCAACAACTCGCCGCGCGCCGCCTACGTCCGGGCCACCACCGACTCGCGGTTCGTGTGCCCGGCCCGCGAGTCCGCGCGCGCGGCCGACGCCGGCCAGACCCAGCCGGTCTATCGCTACTTCTTCCAGTACACCGGCAGCTCGCCGCTCGGCGCGGTCCACGGCCTCGACGTGCCCTACGTGTTCGGCACGTTCAACGCGCTGACGACCGCGAGCGGCCAGCCCTACGCCCCGACGGCCGGCGACCTCGCCGTGTCCGCCGCGATCCAGGGCGCGTGGGCGTCGTTCGCGCGCACCGGCACGCCGGCCACCACGCCGGCGTGGCCGAGCTGGACGCCCACCACCGACCCGACGATGCAGATCGACGCGGCGCTGTCCGTGGTCAACGGCATCCGGACCAGCGACTGCGACTTCTGGCAGCCGATCTACAACACGCTGTAGTGGATCAGCCCTCGCCTCCGCGCGCCTACCACTGGACCCGGCTGGCCTCGGGCCGGGCGTCCATCGTGCCGTCGCCGAGCTGGCCGTAGTTGTTGTCGCCCCAGCAGCCGACCTCGCCGTTCGCGAGCAACGCGCACGCGTGACCGCTGCCCAGCGCGATCGACCGCGCGCCGGTCAGGCCCGGCACCTGGCGCGGCACCGCGCTGCCGGTGTCGCCGTCGGGCGCGCCCATGCGATAGGCGCCCCAGCACCACACCGCGCCGCCCGGCTTGCGCGCGCACGTCGACTCGCCGCCGGCCCAGATCGCCTCGACCGCGCCGAGCCCGACCGGCTCGACCTGCCCGGGCGCGTCGGCCTTGCCGCCGGTCGCCTGCGGCCGGCCCCAGCAGATCACGTGGCCGTCGGCGATCCGTGCGCACGCGTGCTCGAAGCCGGTGACGATCTCCGCCGCGCCGGCCACGCCGGGCACCGGCTCGAACGTCGCCCGCTCCGCCGGTTGATCGACGCCCAGCTGATACGCGTCGTTGTAGCCGGCGCAGCGCACCGTCCGGTCGAGCGCGATCGCGCAGACGAACGGCCCGTACGCCGACACCGCGGCGATGTGCTCGCCCCACAGCTCCTTGCCGAACCCGTCGAGGCAGTGCAGGGCGCCGCCGGCGCGGAGCGCGCAGGTGTAGCCGGCGGTGACCAGCTGCTCGATCTCGTCGCCGAACCCGGCCGGCGGGCCCGGCGGGTTGCCCCAGCGCATCGCCCGGCGCTCGACCAGCGCCGACGAGTGCGTGCCGAGCGCCAGCGCGCTGGCCACGCCGAGCCCGGGCACGACCACCGGCCGGATCACCGCGGGGCGTCGACCGGCGGTGTCGACCCGGCCGTCGTCGTTGCGGCCCCAGCACCGCACGCTGCTGTCGTCGAGCCGCGCGCAGCTGTGCTGGTCGCCGACCGCGACCTCGACCACGCTGCGCCCGGCGGCCAGGCCATGCGACTCGACCGGCGGCAGCGCCCACTTCACGGCCACCGGCCGCGCGTGATCGATCTGCATGCCGTCGCCGAGCACGCCGCGATCGCCGCTGCCCCAGCACATCACGCCGCCCTCCGCGCGCAGCGCGCAGTCGTGGGCATGCGCCGTTCCGAGCTGCGTCACCCGGGTCAGGCCGGCGACCTCCGCCGGCGCCCGCGCGTCGTTCCCGGGGCCGCTCACGCCCCAGCACATCACCTTGCCGCTCGCGAGCCGCGCGCAGCTGTGGACCGTGGCCGTCGACAGCTCGACCACGCCCCACAGCCCCGGCACGGCCACGGGCGTCAGCTGGTGATCGCCATCGCCGTCCGGTAGCGCGCCGAGCTGGCCCATGTCGTTGCCGCCCCAGCAGCTGACCGTCCCGTCGCGCAGCCGCGCGCACGCCGAGCGATCGCCGACGGTGATCTGCGCGACGCCGGTCAGGTCGCGGACCGGCACCGGGGTCAGCCGCCGGGTCTGCGTGCCGTCGCCGAGCTGACCGTCGTTGTTCACGCCCCAGCACCGCACGGTGGTGTCGGGCATCACCGCGCAGCCGAGCGTGTCGTGCAGCGCGATCTCGGTCGCGCCGCGCAGCTCGGGCACGACCGGCGCCGGCCCCGAGCCGTACCGGCCCGGCGCGCCGACCGCGAGGTAGCCGGCCGCGCCGCCCCAGCACTGGATCGCGCCGTCGGCCCACTTCGCGCAACCGTCGCCGTCTTGAGCGAGCCACAGCCGGGTCGCGCCCGCGAGCTCCTGGACCGGCGCCGGCGCGGTGCCGTGATCGTCCTCGGCCATCGCCACGAAGCTGTGCGAGCCCCAGCACCAGACCTCGCCGGTCGCGAGCCGCGCGCACGACAGCGAGCCGCCGACCACGACGTCGATCGCGCCGCGCACGCCCGGGACCTCGACCGGCGTGTGGTGCTCGCCGCTGCCGACGACGCCGTCGACCTCGCCGCTGGTGCCATCGCCCCAGCACCGCACCGTGGCGTCGGCCATCCGCGCGCAGGCGTGCTGGATCGTCGTCGCGATCTGCACGGCGACGAGCCCCGACGCGGGCCTGTCCATGTGCGCGGCGCGTGGCGGTGTTACAGGCGTGCGCGCCGGCGCGCACGCCGCGATCATGAGCATCCACCACCACCGGGCCATCCGGATAGCTTTGCAGCTCGCGGTGCGACTGCCACTGACGTTTCCTGACGGATTCGTGTGAGGGAGGCGTGCGTTGCTTCGGATCGATCGGCCTGCCAAGCTGCGCGCATGAAGACGCGCGTATATGCGGTTCCCGCCGCCAAGCAGCCCCTGGCTCCGTCGACGATCGAGCGCCGCGAGGTCGGCCCGGACGATGTCGCGATCGACGTCCTGTTCGCCGGCATCTGCCACTCGGACATCCACCAGGCCCGCGAGGAGTGGGGCCCGGGGATCTTCCCGATGGTGCCGGGCCACGAGATCCTCGGCCGGGTCAGCAAGGTCGGCGCCAACGTCAAGAAGGTCAAGGTCGGTGACCTCGCCGGCGTCGGCTGCATGGTGGACTCGTGCCGCGACTGCCGCCTGTGCAAGGAAGACCACGAGCAGTTCTGCGAGAAGGGCAATGCGGCCACCTATAACGGCACCGAGATGGACCGCAAGACGCCGACCTATGGCGGCTACTCGCAGTACATCGTCGTCACCGAGCGCTTCGTGCTCAAGGTCCCCGAGTCGCTCGATCCGGCGGGCGCGGCGCCGCTCTTGTGCGCCGGCATCACGACGTACTCGCCGCTCAAGCAGTGGAACTGCCGCCCGGGCACCCGGGTCGGCGTCGTCGGCCTGGGCGGCCTGGGCCACATGGCGGTCAAGATCGCCGCGGCGATGGGCGCCGAGGTCACGATGCTCAGCACGTCGGAGAAGAAGGCAGCCGACGCCAAGAAGCTCGGCGCGCACGACTTCGCGCTCACGACCAACAAGGACACCTTCAAGAAGCTGGCGAGCCACTTCGATCTGCTGATCGACACGGTGTCCGCCACGCACGACTACAACTCGTTCCTGCGCATCCTGCGGCCGTACGGCGCGATGGTGTGCGTCGGCGCGCCGCCCGAGCCGCAGGCGATCTCGGCGTTCTCGCTGATCGGCGGCAGCAAGCGGCTCGCCGGCTCGATGATCGGCGGCATCCGCGAGACCCAGGACATGCTCGACTTCTGCGCCGAGCACAAGATCGTCTCGGACGTCGAGGTGATCGCGGCGAATCAGATCAATGAAGCCTACGAGCGCACGATCAAGGGCGACGTGCGCTACCGGTTCTCGATCGACGCCAAGACCTTCGCCGCGTAGCTCACGGCTTCTCCAGACAGCACTGCGTGCCGTAACAGCTGTCAAAGCAGCTGTGCGGCTGATTGAGCGTCGGGCACGCGCTGCTGCAGATCACGCCGGTCGGGTTCGCCTGCATCGCTCCCTGGGCGGCGGCGAGCTGCGGCTCGGACAGCTGGCGAACGGTCTCACGGCGAAGGGCGAGCGGCTTCTTGGTGGGGCGCATGCGCTTATGACACCACCGCTCGCCAATTTGCCGTGACGATCCGCGTTACTTGCGCGGGCTGCGTGCGCCGTCGCCCTTTTCGCTCTGGCCGTTGCGCCCGGTCCCCCGGCCGCCTTCGCGGCCCTGGTTCTTGCCATGGACCTGAGAGCCCTGGCCGGCGCCCATGTTTTCGCGGTCGCGGCGGTCCGACTGCTGCTCGGTGCCGGGCTCGCCGCCCGCCGGATTCTTGTCGGGGTTGTGCTGGTTTGCCATATCCGAACCTGGTGCATCGCGCGCGCCAATCGGCACCGCGTAGTATAGCGGCGCCATGCCATCGTGGGTCGAGGTCACGCCGTGACGGCGCCGCGCAGTGCGCTGCAGCTCCCCGGTTTTCGCGCGTTCTTCGTCACGTTCATGCTGGCGATGATGGCGGACAACGTCGAGCACGTCATCAGCTACTACGTCGCGTTCCACAAGTTCCACGCGACCGCGCTCGCCGGCTTCGCCGTGATCTCGCACTGGGTGCCGTTCCTGCTCGGCTCGGTCGCGGTCGGCGCGCTCAACGATCGCCACGACTCGCGCCGGCTGATCCAGATCGGCATGAGCCTGTTCATGCTGGTCTCGGCCGGCTGGGGATACCTATTCTGGACCGACACGCTACAGATCTGGAGCGCGTGCGTGCTGCTGGTGATCCACGGCTGCGCCGGCGTGCTGTGGCAGACATCGAGCCAGATGCTGCTCTACAATCTGGTCGGCCCCGAGAACCTGCCGAGCGCGGTGCGGCTCAACGCCACCGCCCGCTACCTCGGCACCCTGGTCGGCCCGGCGGTCGGCGGCGGCATCATGCTGGTGCTTGGCCCGACCCGCGGCATGTTCGTCAACGTCGCGTTCTACCTGCCGCTGATCCTCTGGCTGTTTCGCGCCCCGTTCAAGCGCGGCGCCGCAGCGGCCAGCAAGCGCGCGGTGCGCGGCCTGGCCGACATCGTCCAGACCCTGCGCGACATCCGCGGCGTGCCGGTGATCGTCGCGATGCTCCTGGTCGGCGGCGGCGCGTCGTTCTTCGTCGGCAACAGCTACCAGGCCTCGATGCCCGAGCTCGCCGGCGACCTCGGCCAGGGCTCGAGCGGCGCGCTGTACTTCATGCTGCTCGCGGCCGACGCCGCGGGCGCGCTGACCGCCGGCCTGCTGCTCGAGGCGACGCGGACCTTGCTGCCGGTCGAGCCGCGCAACGCGCTGCGGCTGTCGATGATCTGGGCGGCGTCGCTCGCCGGGTTCGCGCTGATCCGCAGCTATCCGATCGCGCTGATCTTGCTGTTCTGCGCCGGGTTCTTCGAGCTGTCGTTCTCGAGCATGGTGCAGACCATCGTGCAGATCCACGCGCCCAACGAGATCCGCGGGCGGGTGCTCGGCCTGTACAACATGGCCGCGTCGGGGCTGCGCGCGTTCTCGGGGATCCTGGTCGGGCTGGTCGGCAGCCAGATCTCGGTCCACGCGTCGCTGGCGATGGCCGCGAGCGCGTTCTTCTGCCTGATGATCGTGCTGATCCGGCGCGTGCGTCAGGCGGCCTGACCGCTCGATCCTTGGCCCTGGCCTTGGCCCTGGCCCTGGCCCTGGGCGCCGCCGGCCGCGGTCTGCGCGTCGATCTGCTTGGCCTGGGCCTTGGCAAGCTTGAGCTGACCGATGCCGCCGAGCAGGCTGCCGATGCCGCCGAGCAGGCCGCCGCCGCCGCTGAGGGCCTGGCCGATGCCGCCGAGGATGGCGCCGCCGGCGCCGCCGGTCACGTGATCGAGCTCGTCGTGGGCGATGGTTTCCATGATGACCCTGCCTGGAGCAGCTGGCGTGCCGGCGCCGAACTGCGCGAAGCCATTGCCGCGCCGCCGCCGGGCCTGGAGGCGCAAGTCGACAGGTTGTGCATCGCAGGGCTCAAAAGCGAAAGGCTTCTGGCCCGTTGGCGAGCTCGCCGGGCGGCCAAGTCCGCGCGCGCGCAGTCGCGCCGGTCCGGGCACGACGGCTGCACTTCCCGGCGGCATCACCATGTCCCACGAACCTCACGCCCCACAGCTCGTCGAGATCTCGGCGAGCGACCTGTCCCACGTCACCGGCGGCTTCCTGCCGCTGCTCGGCCTGCTCGGCCCGATCGCCGGCATCGCGGGTCAGATCATGGACGGCATCGGCAAGAAGAAGGCCCAGAAGGCGCAGGACCTGATGAGTCAATCGGGGCAGGGCGCGGACGCCAGCAGCAGCGGCAGCGGCTCCGCGGCGGCCGGCACCAACGTGATGCCGCAGCCCCAGGCGTCGTCTAGCGACAGCTGATCACCATGCTCGCCGCGTGTGATTTACCGGCAAATACCCGGTCGCGTGCGACTGCGGCGGCCGGCCGGCCTCTCCACGTCATGCTGACCCGCCGACAACTGATGGCCCGGGGAATGACCCTGCTGCTGCTGACCCCCGTCCTCTCGCCGATCCTCGCCGGCTGCGCGTCCGATAGCGCGAGCGACGACGACGCCGACGGCTCCGGCTCGGGGTCTGGCTCCGGCGGCACCTGCGAGGGCATCGACTCGACCTCGACGGTCAATGACGGCCACACTCATACGGTGTGCGTGAAGTCGACCGATCTGACCGCGCCGCCGAGCGCCGGCGTGAGCTACACGTCGTCCAGCGTCGGCCACACGCACTCGATCACGCTGACCATGGCCCAGCTCGCGTCGATCCAGGGCGGCAGCTCGGTCACCGTGACCTCGTCGAACGACGGCGGCCACACCCACAACTGGACGATCGCCAAGGCCTGATCTGCCCAGCGGCCGCTCGCAATGCACCGGCGGTCCACTTTCGCTCCGGTGGCCCGATGCTACAGATGCGCGAACGTCTGCTGCGAGGGCTGCCGATGAAGACTCTGGTCGATCACGCTGACCGGCCTCGACTGGCAGTTCGATCCCGCGCTTCGCGCACCGAGCGGCGGCCGAAAACGAAACGGGCCGCCTGGTGGGCGGCCCGCTCGTCGTCGGTGGTTCGGGTGGAGATAAGGGGGATCGAACCCCTGACCTCGTGAATGCCATTCACGCGCTCTCCCAGCTGAGCTATATCCCCGAGTTGCGTTGAGGAGACGGGTTCTACTGGGGGGAGCCGGGGGATGTCAAGCTTCGTGGTCGTGATCGTCGGTGGCGCGGACGGGGGCGTCGGTGGGGGAGGCTGGGTCGCCGTCGGTGCGGGGCGGGACATCGTCGGGGTGCATGTAGTCGGCGAGGTCGTCGTCGTCGTCGAAGCTGATGCCGCCCTTGCGGTGCGGGTCGGGTGCGAGCTGGTAGCGGCGCGAGGGCGAGGTGGGGAGATCCTCGGGGCCGGGGGCGTCGGGATCGGCGCGCCACATGCCCTTGATCGGCTTGGTCGGGGCGCGCGAGGTGTCGCTGG
>DASWOO010000289.1:0-1567 GCA_036404335.1 Kofleriaceae bacterium | reverse complement strand
ATCGACCGCCGGCGCTTGCTACCGGTGCTCGTCCACGATCAGCGGATCGATCCGCTCGGGCCGCCGGGCGCCGACCGCGACGTCGGCCTGACCTTGCGCGCCGGCGCGCCGGTCGAGCGCATCGGCCACCGCGACAAGGAGAAGCGCAGCCAGATCCGCTACCGCGGCGCGCTCGAGGTCGAGGGCTGGGTCGCCGACGACGCGCTCGGCGAGCGCGCGCCCCACGATCGCCAGGGCCGGGCGTGGCGCGGCGGCCCGCAGATGATGACCTTGCCCGGCGCGGTGATCCGCAGCGAGCCGCGCTGGGCCGGCAGCAACAACCAGCTCGCGCTGGTCGCCGACGGCCGCGGCTTTCAGCTCGACAAGCTGCGTGCGGTCGACCGCGCGTGGGACGAGGTCGCCTACGCCGACGGCGAGGTCTCCGTCCGCGGCTACGCGTCGACCGAGAGCCCGCCGGGCCAGGTCCACCGCTGGCCCGAGCCCGACCCGCCGCTCGCCCGGATCACGGCGAATGACAAGGCCGCCGGCGGCACGTGCCTCTACACCCGCGCCGACGGCGAGCCGATCGGCTACCTGGTCGGCGATCAGCCGGTCGAGCTCGCGCCCGGCGCGTCGGCTGCGTGGCAGACGCTCACGATCGACTCGCCGTGGGGGCCGCTCGCGTTCGCCGCGCACGGGCCGAGCCCGACCGAGCTCGAGGCCTGCGCGCCTACCGGCCGGTGAACACCGGCGCGCGCTTGGCGAGCAGCGCGGCGATCCCCTCGCGCGCGTCGTCCGTGGCGACGGTCTCGGCCTGGGCGAACGCCTCGAGCCGGGCGGCGTCGCGGATCTGCAGCTCGAGGCCGCGCTGGATCGCGCGCTTGGTCGCGCGGATCGCGATCGGCGCGTTGCCGGCGATGTCGCGCGCCAGCTCGAGCGCCGCGGCCTGGACCTCGCCGGCGGCGACCGCGCGGTTGAGGATGCCGAGCCGTTCGGCCTCGCCGCCGTCGACGAGCCGGCCGGTGAGCAGCAGCTCGTTGGCGCGGGGCAGGCCGATCAGCCGCGGCAGCAGGTAGCTGATCGCCATGCCCGGGGCGAGGCCGAGCACGACGAAGTTGGCGCCGTACTTCGCGCCCACCGCGCCGATCCGCAGGTCGCAGACCAGGGCGAGGCCGAAGCCGCCGCCGACGGCGTGGCCGTTGAGCGCGCCGATCACCGGCACGGGTAGCTCGAGCAGCGACAGGAACGGCTCGTACATCGCGAACGAGCGCTCGTTGGCCGCGCGCTGGTCGCCGTCGCGCTGGATGTTCGACTTGAAGTCGGCGCCGGACGAGAAGCAGCTGCCGGTGCCGGTGACGATCAGGCAGCGCAGCGCACCTGTCCGGGAAGCGGACAAGGCCGCCGCGCTGGCCTGGGCGAACGCGTCCAGCAGCTCGGGCGTCATGCTGTTGCGGTTATCGGGCCGGTTCAGGGTCAGCACGCCGACGTGCGCGGCGTCGGGGTGGGCCGCGTAGGTCACTGCAAGGCCACTCGGGGAACGAGATTCATCGACGGATGCGGACATCGCAGCCAGCCTACCGCCGGGTGT
>DASWOO010000288.1:0-14304 GCA_036404335.1 Kofleriaceae bacterium | reverse complement strand
GGGTGCCGCCGCCGCCACATCGGCGCGCGCCACAGCCGCGCGCGCCACAGCCGCGCGAGCCGCTGCCGTGCCAGCCGCGCGCGCCGCTGCCGTGCCAGCCGCGCGAGCCGCTGCCGTGCCGGCCGTGCGCGCCGCCGCCGCGCTCGCCGCCGCGCTCGCCCTCGCCGGCTGCCGCGCCGATGCGTCGATCGGCGACGCATCCGGCGTGCTGTTCGGCGCCGCCGCGGCCACCGCCACGGCGGACGAGGCGGCGCAGGAGGCCGCGCTGATCGCCCTCGAGGGCGAGACCGGCCGCACGTTCGACCTCGATCGCATCTATCACCAGTGGGACACCGCGGTGCCCGGCGTGCGCGAGCAGTGGACCCTCGACGCCGGCCGGATCCCGATCGTGTCGTTCAAGGCGAGCAGCGACGTGCCCTGGCCGGCGCTCGCGCGCGGCGACGCCGAGCCGCGGCTCGCCGCGATCGCCGCCGCCTACCGCGCGCTCGCGGCGCCGGTGTTCTGCATCTTCGACCAGGACCCCGAGAACAGCGGCGGCGCGCTCGGCACGCCCGCCGACTTCGCCGCCGCCTATCGCCACATCGTGCTGGCGTTTCGCGCCGCCGGCGCCACCAACGTCACGTGGATCTTCAACCTCAAGTCACCGTCGTATCCCCACCTCGCAGATCAATATTACCCGGGCGACGATGTCATCGACTGGCTCGGCGCCAGCGCCTACAACTTCGGTGTCGCGAGCGGCGGCCGCTGGGTCAGCTTTGCCGATCTGCTCACCGACTTCGTGGCGTGGGCCACCCCGCATGGCAAGCCGCTGATCGTGACCGAGTGGGCCTCGACCGAGGACCCCGCCGACCCCGCGCGTAAGGCGACGTGGATCACCGACGCCGCGCGCGCCGTGCACGACCTGCCGCAGATCCGCGCGATCTCCGCCTACTGGTCGATGGTCGATGGCAATCGCTTCGACAGCTCGCCTCGATCCCTCGCAGCGTTCCAGGCCTTTGCCCAGGATCCGTATACCCATCTTCGCGATCCCGCGCGCTGACCCGGCACGGTGAAGCGTGCTTCGCGCACGCGCCGGTCGATTGTTTGAGAATCGCGGCGCCGGCCCGCCATGGCGCCGGCATATGAGCGATTCATCCCTCCGATCGATCGTCTGCCTCGGCCTCGCGCTGTCCGGCGGCTGCCTCGCGGCCGAGCCCGACGCCGACCTCAACCCGGACACGCCGCCCGCCCAGTCGAGTGAAGCGATCACCGCCAGGGCGACCGCGACCGCGACCCTCACCGACGACGCCTACGTCGCCTCGCAGTACGCCGACGACACCCACGGCAGCGACGCGTACCTCGTGATCGGCACCGCCGCGTCCAACCTCCACCACATCTACCTCAAGCTCGCGGTGTCCGGCATCCCGAGCGGCTCGACCGGCATCTCCGCCAGGCTCCAGGTCACGCCGCAGACCTCGGCGACCACCCCGATCGCCGCCCACTGCGGCAGCTCGAACGCGTGGACCGCCGCGGCGCTGACCTGGAACAACCAGCCCGGCTTCGCCGCCGCGACCGTGGCGAGCGTCGCGGCCGAGACCGCCAACACCCCGGCGGCGTTCGACGTCAGCGCATGCGTGACCGGCAACGGCACGTTCACCGTCGTGCTCGACGCGCCCACCGGCGCCGTGGTCAAGCTCGACAGCGCCCGCGCCCCGTCCGGCGCGCCGACGATCGCGGTCAGCTACACCCCGCCGGCGAGCTGCACCGGCGCCGACGCGCTGCTCGTGCCGTGCCCGGGCAAGCGCTGGGAAGGCGCGAACCCGACGCTCAACGGCATCGACGTCGCCGACCTGCAGTCGTTCGAGTCGATGCAGGGCGCGCAGCTCGGCGTCGTCCACTTCTTCCGCACGCCGGGCTCGGACCTGTGGGGCCCCGCCGGCGGGTTCCAGGAGCAGGTCTACCTGAACACCGCCGCGCCCGCCGCCGACCCGCGCCACCTCTACATCGGCTATCGCCCGAACGCCGACTGGACCCTGTTCGACGGCGCCGGCACCGACGACGCGGCGACGATCGCCCGGATCCACAGCGACGCGCAGCGCACCGCCGCGCTGTTCAAGCAGACCCACCGCAAGCTGTGGATCAACGCCGTCAACCACGAGGCCGAGCGCTACGTGACCGGCTGCGGCGGCGGTAACGCCGATAACCCGCACAACACCGTCGCCGCGTACCACGCGGCGTGGCGCAACCTCGTCGCGATCTTCGACGCCGAGTTCGCCGCGGCCGGGCTGTCGGCCAGCCACGGCGACGCCAACTACCCGGTGGTGTGGGCGATCAACACCCAGAACCTGTCCAAGGCGACCAACCCGGCGACGTGCAAGGACGCGCAGGGCAACGGCGTGTCGACGTTCCGCGGCGTGATGCTCGCGCTCGCGCCGCGCACGACGAGCGGCGCGCTGATCGTCCAGTGGTTCGGCTGGAACCCGTACACCCACGGCGGCGGCGGCTCGCTGGCCGGCGTGATCGACGACGGCTACAACTACCTGATGGCCAACGCGCCCGCCGATCTCAAGGCCCTGCCCTGGCACTTCGGCGAGTTCGGCTACCTCAGCGTCAGCGGCCCGCCGTCGGTCGCCGAGGGCACGTCGGACTTCACGACCCTGGCGAGCCGGCTCGACGCCGGCAGCTGGCCCAACGTGCGGATGCTGCTGTACTTCGATGACGTGGCGGTGCAGGACCCAGCGACCGTCGGCTACGGCCCGGCGTTCCGGACCTACGCGACGTCGTCGACGATGGTGCGCTAGTCACGGACGGCGTAATATGCCGGCGTGATGCGACCCACAGCGTGGCTTCTCGGCGCGGCGATCCTGGCGTCCCTGGCGACCTCGGGCTGCAAGGGCGGCAGTCAGCAGGACGCCCACGCGTTCCACATCGGCGTCGTCACGTCGCTGACCGGCAGCACCGCGGCGTTCGGCCAGGCGCACAAGAACGGCTACGCCGTCGCGGTCGCCGAGATCAATGCCAAGGGCGGCGTGCTCGGCAAGCCGGTCGAGCTCCTCTACTACGACGACCAGAGCAAGCCCGACCAGGCGGTGCAGGGCGTCGCCAAGCTGGTCGATCAGGACCACGTGCCGCTGATCCTGGGCGCGTACTCGAGCGAGAACACGCGCGCGATCGTCCCGGCGGTGACGCAGAAGCGCGTGCCGCTGCTGATGCCGACCGCCACCGCGGACAACGTCATGGAGAGCGGCTCGCCCTGGGTGTTCCGGATCTGCGCCGGCGCCGACGCCTACGCCGCGGCCACGCTCGACTTCCTCAAGCACAACGGCGATCCCAAGACGATCGCGATCATCTACGAGAACACCAACTTCGGGCAGGCCAACGACAAGTCGATGAGCGCGGCGGCGACCGCGGCCGGCATGACGATCGTCGCCGAGGAGGCCTACCAGGCGAGCTCGCCCGACTACAAGGCGCTGCTCCAGCGGGTCCAGGCCAAGGCGCCCGACGTCATCTACTTCGCGTCGTACCTGCTCGACGCCACGACCCTGCTGCGCCAGACCGAGCAGGTCGGGCTCAGCGCGAAGTACCTGACCTCGGCGGGCACCGGCTTTGCCGCCGCCGAGTTCCCGACCGCCAAGGGCGCGGGCAAGCTGGCCGAGTACACGTTCTCGGTGTCGCAGTGGCTGCCGAGCGCGAAGTGGGCCGGCTCGAGCGAGTTCGACGCCGCGTTCACCAAGCTGACCGGCAGCCACCCCGCGTACCACGCGATGGAGGCCTACGCGTCGCTGCTCGTGGCCGCCGACGCGATCAACACCGCCAGGTCCGACCAGCCGCAGGCGATCGCCGACGCGATCCGCCAGAGCAAGCTGGCGACGCCGTTCGGGCCGATCGCGTTCGACGCCAAGGGCCAGAACCATCACCCGGTGCTGATCACCCAGGTCCAGGCCGGCCAGTACAAGGTCGTGTGGCCGCTCGAGCTCGCCGAGGCCAAGCCGGTGCCGACGCCGGCGTGGAACGAGCGCAAGTAAGCCGTGTGGCCCGCGCTGCAAGCGGTCATCAACGGCCTGCTCACCGGCTCGCTGTACGCGCTGATTGGCATGGGCATGGCGCTGATCTTCGGCGTCATGCGCATCGTCAACTTCGCGCACGGCGCGTTCCTGATGGTCGCGATGTACATCACGTTCGCGCTGTTCGATCGCGCGGGCATCAATCCCTATCTCGGCTTCATGGTCGCGGGCGCCGCGCTGTTCGTGCTCGGCGTCATCCTCTATGACGGGCTGCTCCGGTGGATCGCCGAGCGCTCCGACTTCATGCAGATCCTGCTGACGCTCGGCCTGTCGCTGATCGCGACCGGCGCGATCCAGCGGGGCTTCGGCGCCGACTACCGCCAGGTCAACTTCCCGCTGCTCGACGTCAACCTGCACGCCGGGCCGATCTCGGTCAACGCGCCGTGGCTGTTGTCGTTCGCGATCACCGTCGTGCTCGCGGTCGGCATGTACCTGTTCGTGATGAAGAGCCGGTTCGGCCGCTCGGTCCGCGCGATCGCGCAGAACCGCTACGCCGCGTCGCTGGTCGGCATCGACGTCAAGCGGACCCAGTCGCTGGCGTTCGGCCTCGGGCTCGCCGCGGTCGGCGTCGCCGGCGGCCTGCTCCTGCCGGTGTTCTATCTGTATCCGACGGTCGGCGACCAGTTCACGCTCAAGTCGTTCGTGATCGTCGTGCTCGGCGGCATGGGCTCGATCGAGGGCGCGGCGATCGCCGGCCTGGCGCTCGGCGTGATCGAGAACCTGACCTCGCTGTACTGGGGCAACGAGTGGGCGCTGGTCGTCGACTTCGCGATCTTCCTGCTCGTCCTGTCGCTGCGGCCCGCGGGCCTGTTCGGGAGCCAGCGCGTATGACCGTGTCGCTCGGCGTGATCTCGCGCGGCCGGCTGGCGATCGCGATCGCCGTCACCGCGCTGTGCGTCGCGGTCCCGCTCGTGATCCAGCAGGACTACCAGCTCAACATCCTGTTCCGCGTGTTCCTGTTCGCGGCGATGGGCCTGGCGTGGAACCTGGTCGGCGGCTACACCGGCCAGCTGTCGCTCGGCCACGCCGCGTTCTTCGGCATCGGCGCGTACGGCCTGGCGATCTTCCACGGCAAGCTCGGGCTGCCGGTGCCGCTCGCGCTCGTCGCCGGCGTCGCCACCGCCACGCTCGCCGCCGCCGGCATCGGCCGGGTCGCGTTCCGGCTGCGCGGGCCGTACTTCGCGCTCGCCACGATCGCGTTCGCCGAGGTGCTGCGGCTGACCGCGAAGAACCTGCCGGCGATCACCGGCGGCGACGTCGGCCTGCAGGTGCCGATGATGTTCGAGTCGAGCCCGGGCCGGATGTTCTACTGGGCGGCGGTCGCGCTCGCCGCCGCGGCGTTCGCGATCACCGTGTGGGTCACCCGGTCTCGGTTCGGCTACGCGCTGCTCGCGATCCGCGAGGACGAGGACACCGCGCTGGCCTGCGGCATCGACACCACCCGGACCAAGCTGGTCGCGCTGCTGATCAGCGCCGCGCTGACCGCGCTGGGCGGCGCGCTGTACGCCAGCCTGTTCCTGTTCATCGTGCCCGATCAGGTGTTCGGCATCGACATCTCCAACGAGATCGCGATCGCCGCGATGCTCGGCGGCGCCGGCACCTGGATCGGGCCGATCCTGGGCTCGGTGCTGCTCGAGCTCGCGCTCGAGTCGTTCAAGAACCAGTTCCAGGAGGCGCACCTGATCATCTACGGCGCGCTGATCGTGCTCGTCGTGATGGTCCTGCCCGAGGGCATCGTCGGCGGCGCGACCGGCCTCTGGCGCAAGTACGGAGGAGGCCGGCGATGACCGGCCTGCTCCGGCTCGACCGCGTCAGCAAGCGGTTCGGCGGCCTGCGCGCGACCCACGACGTGTCGCTCGAGGTGAACGACGGCGAGACCCTGTTCATCGTCGGACCCAACGGCGCGGGCAAGACCACGCTGTTCAACCTGATCTCGGGGTTCCTGGCGCCCGACGCCGGCACGATCACGTTCCGGGGCGAGCCGCTGGCGGCCAGGCCGCAGCTCGCGGCGCGCAAGGGCATCGGCCGCACGTTCCAGATCGTCAAGCCGCTCAGGAACCTGAGCGTGCTCGAGAACGTCATGCTCGGCGCGTTCCTCCACACCCGGCGCGTGGCCGACGCCGCCGCCGAGGCCCGCAAGGTCCTCGCGTTCCTGCAGATGGACGACGTCGCCGACCAGCCCGCCGCCGGCCTGCCGCTGGCCACGCTCAAGCGGCTCGAGATCGCGCGCGCGCTGGCGACCCGGCCCAAGCTCATCCTGCTCGACGAGGTCGTCGCCGGCCTGCCGACCAGCGAGGCGCTCGCGCTCGCCGGCCTCCTGCAGCGGCTGCCCGAGTGGGGCGTCGCCGCGGTCGCCGGCGTCGAGCACGTCATGCAGGTCGTGATGAAGGTCGCCCACCGGGTGATCGTCATCGATCGCGGCGCGGTGATCGCCGAGGGCGCGCCGGCCGACGTCGTGCGCCGCCCCGAGGTCATCGAGGCCTACCTGGGCGCGAAGTACAAGCAGGTGATGGGATGAGCGAGCCCGCGGCCACTCCGTTGCTCGCCCTGTCCGGCATCGCCGCCGGCTACGGCGCGCTGCAGGCGCTGTTCGACATCAGCCTCGAGGTCCACGCCGGCGAGATCGTCACGCTGATCGGCGCCAACGGCGCGGGCAAGACCACGACCCTGCGCGTGATCTCGGGCTCGGTCGCGCCGCTCGCCGGCAGCGTCCGGTTCGACGGCGCCGACATCACCCGCAGACCGGTGCACACCATGGCCGAGCTCGGCATCAGCCACGTGCCCGAGAATCGCCAGCTGTTTCCGCACATGACCGTCGCGGAGAACCTCGAGCTCGGCGCCTATAACCGGCGGAGCCGGCCGCGCGCCCGGGACGCGCTCGCCGAACAGCTCGACCTGTTCCCCAAGCTCAAGGAGCGCCGCAAGCAGCTCGCCGGCACGCTGTCCGGCGGCGAGCAGCAGATGGTCGCCATCGCGCGCGGGCTGATGGCCCAACCACGGTTATTGCTACTCGACGAGCCGTCACTGGGCCTGTCACCTAAAGTGACAGAAGAGGTGTTTGCCCGCGTACAGGATATCCGTGATCGCGGCGTGACCGTGCTGATCGTCGAGCAGAACGTGGTCGATGGCCTCAGCATTTCCAACCGGGGCTACGTCGTCGAGCACGGCCGGGTGATCATGGCCGGCGCGGCGCAGGCGCTGCTGCGCGATGACAAGATCCGCGCGGCGTACCTCGGTCTCTAGGTACCATTTCACGCGAGCCGGATTATTCGATGCCCGGCCGTCAACTAATTATGTATGGCCGTGTGAGTCTAGCAATCTGAGATTTCATCCGTAGAGTACGAGGATGGTGACTCGTCGGTTTGGTGTCGTGGGGTCGGGGCTCTCGGGGTTGCTCGCCGCGCATGCGCTGCGCAAGGCCGGGCACGAGGTCACGCTGTATACGGACCGCTCGGCGCAGCACTGGCTCGAGCACGCGCGGCCGACCGGCGCCGCGGCCCGGTTCGGGCCGGCGGTGGCCTACGAGCGCGAGCTCGGCCTCGGCCACTGGGAGGCCGACGCGCCGAAGATCGCCGGCGCGCACATGACGATGTGCCCGCAGGTCGGCAACCGGCTGGTGACGATGGCCGGCCACCTGGCGGCGCCGGGCCAGGCGATCGATCTGCGGCTGCAGAGCCACCGCTGGATGAACGACCTCGAGGCCGCCGGCGGGCAGCTCGTGCTCGGCGCGCTCGACGTCGAGCAGCTCGACGCGATCAGCGCGCGCCACGACCTGGTGCTGGTCGCCGCCGGCCGCGGCCCACTCGCCGAGCTGTTCCCGCGCAACGCCCGGCGCAGCGTGTACCAGGCGCCCCAGCGCAAGGTCGCGATGGCGATCGTCGCCGGCGCGCCGCGCGAGCTCCCCGGCGTGCCCTTCGTGCCGTTCAAGATCAACCTGCTGGTGCCACACGGCGAGGTGTTCTTCATCCCGTACTACCATCGCGACCGCGGCGCGACCTGGTGCCTGGGGTTCGAGGCCCGGGCGGGCGGCGTGATGGATCGGTTCGACGGCTGCCGGACCGGCGAGGACGTCGTCGCCGCCGGCCTGGCGCTGCTGCGCGAGCTGATGCCGTGGGAGGCGGCGTGGCTGGACGGCGTCGAGCTCGCCGATCCCAACGCGTGGCAGGTCGGGGCGGTCACGCCGACGATCCGCGAGCCGGTCGGCCGGCTGCCGTCGGGTCGCGCGGTGATGGCGCTCGGCGACACCGCGATGTCGCTCGATCCGATCGCGGCGCAGGGCGCCAACCTCGGCAGCCGGCTGGTCCGCCACGTGGCCGAGGCGATCGCCGAGGCGACCGGATCGCCGGGCGCGGCGTTCGACGCCGGCTGGATCGCCCGGACGTTCGAGGCGTTCTGGGCCGAGCACGGCGCGCCGGCGGTGACGTTCAATAACCTCATGCTCGAGCCGATGACCGCGGCCGGCAAGCTGCTGATGATCTCCCAGGCGGGCGGCGACGCGCGCAAGCAGCGGATCGCCGACGCGATCATGGAAAACTTCGCAGATCCGCGGCGGATCACCCACGCGTTCGTCGACGTCGGCGCGGCCCGCGCGCTGATCGGCGAGCTGACCGGCCATTCGTGGCGGCGCGAGATGCTCAGCGGCGCGCTGCACGTCGGCTCGGGCCAGCTGCGCCGGATGTTCGGGATCAGCGCGGCCTGACCCGGCGGTTTGCGGCCCGCCGGTCCTGCGCTACTGTGCGCGCGTGAACCGCTTCCATGTCATCGCTCTCGGCGCCCTGGCGCTCGCTGCCGGCTGCGCGTCACCGCGGACGGTCATCGTGTGGACCGGCGCGAGCACCGGCGAGCAGGCGAGCATCGAGATCGCGAGCAACGGCCACGGGCGCTACAAGTCGAACACCGAAGGCGTCGAGGACCTCGAGGACCAGCTGCAGTTCACCAAGGGCCAGATCCGCGAGCTGCACGACATGTTCGCCAGCCACGAGATCTGCGCGAAGAAGCACGACCCGGCCTACGCGCCGGTGCTCAACGAGGGCCAGACCACGGTCGATCTGTACTTCGACGACCTGTCGTGCAGCCTCACGATGTACGACCTCGAGTGGCAGCGCCCCGCGACGCGCGAGATCGCCGAGACCATGCGGTCGATGAAGCCGCTGCGCGTCCAGAAGAAGCTGAAGGACCGAAAGCTCAACCCGCAGCAGCTGATCCGCTAGCTGCTCGCTAGAACGGGTGGACGGTGAACACCGACGTCCCGTTGAACGTCGTGTCCTGGCTCGGCGCGGTGCCCGAGCCGTTCGAGTCGACCTGGCTGCCCTCCTCGATGTAGGGCTTGAGGTTGACCCCGTCCTCGACCTTGAACGACAGGCTCCGGACCTTGCCCGGCGCGCCGACCGAGGCGATCTTGACCTTGGGCAAGGCGGTGCCCTGCTTGGTGCTCTCGACGAACACGTCGATGCTGGACACGAAGCTCCAGTCGCCGCCGGTCGACGTGATCGTGAGGTCCAGCGACGACAAGGTCACGCTGTCGATCGGCCCGGTGTTCTTCGCCTTGATCTTGGAATCGAGGTCGAGGTTCAGCGGCAGCGGAAAGATCCCGGCGAGCGGGCCCGGGATGCCCGAGCCCTGGATCGTCTGCGACGGCACCGGCTGGCTGATATCGAAATCAGCGATGCCGCAGCCGGTCGCCGTCACTGCCATCACCACACTGACCGCCAGCAAACGCTTCATGGTCCGCCACTGTATCGGCCGGCGTGCCCGGCGATCAATGAGCGCGATGCGTTTAACGCGCCGGGCGAAGGCGCTCGCTCAGCCGCCGGCCGCGCCGCCGACGCGGAACGTGCTGCCGGTCGCGTTGATCACTTCCTGGCGCATCGAGAAGTTCGAGCCGTACCACGAGTACCGGCCGATGCCGCTGCTGAAGGTGAAGCTGCCCTTGACCGCCGAGTCGACCAGGAGGCGCATGGTCAGCGTGCCGCTGAGCGGACACACCGCGTTGTGCGTCCAGTCGACCGACGAGTTGTACGCGTAGAACCCGTTCGACCAGCTGATCTTGCACCACTCCTGGTCGCCGTCGGTGCACTCGTTGGCGACGAAGTTGTTGGGCTCGCACGGGTCGGTCGACGCGGTCTTCACGATCACGGGGCGATCACCGGCGGCCGCCGTCGGGACCGACAGGCCGGCGCGGCGCGCGTGCGCATCCGCGGGCGCCGCGAGCGCGGCGGCGGCGTCACGGCGGAGCTGCGCCGCGGTGAGCGAGGCCGGCACGGCCGCGTCGGGCTGCGCCGCGCGGAACTGCTCGACCGCGCTGTCCATCGACGGCAGGGTCATCGCGGTGCCCATCTCGACGGCCAGGAGCTGGCCCGGGCTGGGCTCGTAGAACCGGATGTCGTTGCCGTTGGCGCGGTGCGCGATGCCGACCGGGTTCAGGCCGACGTCGTCGATGACGGCCGAGGAGTCGGGCTGCGCGTCCGACGCGTCATCCATGCAGGCGCCGAACGTCACGAGCGAGAGAACCGGGAGCAGCGAGGCCGAGATACGAGTGAACATGTGCAAGATCCTTTGTGGCTGAGCTCCGTGTTTGAAGCTCTCGCAGCACGGAACGCCAGGCGCTCAGGATCTTCCCGGGATTTGTTCAGTTCTCGGTTCGCGGCTTGGCGACCTCGACCTCGCGGCCGCCGACCCGCTTGCGGATCCGGGCGCGGTCCTCGTCGGGCTTGATCTCGACGCTCCACGTCTCCGGCGCCGCCTTCTCGAGCGCCAGGCCCAGGCTCAGCCGCTCGTCCGGGGTGAGATCCGGGCCGTTGAGCATCCACTCGCACAGGTTCAGGAGCGGCGGGTGCTCGCGCATCAGCGCGGCGAGCGACCACGCGGCGGCCGTGTACAGCCGGTCGCGGGTGGCGGCCTTCTCGTCCGCCTCGGACTTGTCGGCGCTCTCGTCGTAGCGCTTGGCCGCGCCGGCGTCCGGCAGGTAATTGAACGCCGAGACCACGCGGCGCACCGCGCGCGCATCGCCGGTCGCGAAGTAGTACGCCCACAGCGAATCGAGGGTCAGGCCCTCCTCGATCGGCGCCACGAGCAGGTCGGGCGACGCCTGCATCTTGGACAGATCGCCCTCGTTGGTCTGGACCAGCCAGACGAACGCCTCGGGCGTGTTCGAGAAGTACGCCGCGAGCTGCACGGTGTTGCGCGCGCCCGGATCGGTCAACCGCGCGCTCAGCTGGTCGAGCCAGCCCGCGACGCGGTCGGGGTGAGCGGCGAACACCCGGCCCAGGAACGTGCCGAGGATGACCCGGCGACCCATGTCGTCGAGCAGCCCCTGCTCGGCGCTCCGGGCGACATCGTCGACGAGGTGATCGAGCCGGGGGTTGGCATAGTAGAACTTCATCCAGTTCATGCGCGAGCGCGCACCATAGCTCAGAACCTCCGCGTGCCCCAGCGCACCAGCTGGACCAGCGCGGGCTGCCCGAAGAACACCTGCACGTGCAGCGCGGCCATGACCAGCACGGTCACCGCCGGCACCCGGCCGGCGAGCCGCGACAGCACGGCCGGCACCGCGATCGGCGTACGGCGGATGATCGCCACCAGCACCGGCAGCGCGATCAAGATCTGCGCGACCGCCGGGACCACGAACACCAGGCGGAACAGGTCGAAGTGGAACACGTCGAACGCCATCAGCCCGACGACCGCGAGGTTGACGCCGAGGTTGAGCAGGAAGCCCCAGGTCCGCAGCCGGTACAGGCCGAACAGCGACACCGCGATCGCGCCGGCGATCACCGCGAACACCAGCGCCACCTTCGGCGCGCCCCAGATCGCGAGCAGGCTCCAGCCGAGCAGGGTCGCGACGTCGGCGAAGCCGAGCACGAGCGCGAGCAGCAGCGGGCCGCGGTGGTGCTGGGGCTGGAACGTCGACGGCGCCCGGTCGAGCGCGTGGTGGCCCGCGGCCAGCAGCGCGACGCACAGCGCGACCGCCGCCGCGCCCAGGCCGAGCCGCGGCTTGCCCAGGCTCTCGCACAAGGTGAGCATCGCGAGCGCCGTCCACGCCAGGCCGCGGCCGGCGAGCGCCGCCCAGAACGGCCGGACCGCGAGCAGGATCGCGGCGAGCAGCGCGATCGCGCCGACCCCGATCAGCACGGGGCGATCGCCGTGGACGTACGCGGCATCGCGCGCCGCCAGGCCGGTGGCCGCGAGGCAGCACAGGACCGCAAACATCGAACGAACCATGGGGCGGGCGCGCATGTGGATAGCCTGTAACGCACCACCTCACGCGGCTATTGCAAATGACGCGATCCGTCGAGCGCACCACGCGTAGCCCGCGCCCGGCGATTGCGGTAAGACGGGGCCGCAATGAGCGTACCCGCGACCCGCCCCACCCTCGGCGCCGTTGGTCCCGAGCGCCTGCCCGACGAGCAGTGCGCGAAGATCTACGACCTCATGCTCCGCGCCCGGCTGCTCGAGGAGCGCCTGATCACCATGTACAAGCAAGGTGAAGGCTACTTCTGGATCGGTGGCCCGGGCGAAGAGGCGTTCAACGTTCCCCTCGGCCTCCTGGTCAACCAGGGCGCGGGCGTCGATCACGACTACCTCCACCTGCACTACCGCGCCGGCGGCGCGCTGCTCGCGATGGGCGCCGATCCCGTCGACTCGCTGCGCCAGATGCGCAACACCGCGACCGATCCCTACTCCCGCGGCCGGAGCTTTGCGGGCCACTTCTCGGTGCGCAAGTGGAACGTCGTGCCGGTCACCTCGCCGATCGAGGTCCAGTTCTCGATCGCGATCGGCACCGCCCGCGCCCAGCGCGCCGGCAGCGGCGCCAAGGGCATCACGATCGTCCAGGGCGGCGACGCCGGCACGGCCGAGGGCGACTTCGCGACCGCGCTGATCTGGAGCTCGCGCAAGGGCGCCGAGCTGCCGCTGCTGATGCTCGTCATGAACAACCGCTACGGCATCTCGACGCCGTACGCCGGCCAGCACGGCTACGACCAGATCTCCGAGCGCGGCAAGGCGTTCGGCATGCCGACCGCGGTCGTCGACGGCAACGACCCCGAGGCGAGCTGGGCGGCGCTGCAAAAGGCGCTGCACTACGTGCGGACCGAGAAGAAGCCATACCTGCTCGAGGCGATGGTGTCGCGGCTGCGCGGCCACTCGTCGGCGAGCGGCGCCAACCTGGTCAAGGAGGAGATCGACTGCCTCGGCCGGTTCGAGCAGACGCTCGAGGATCGCCAGATCCTGACCCGCGACCGGATGAGCCAGCTGCGCGAGCAGTACACCCACGAGCTCGCCGAGGCGCACAAGCAGGTGCGCGGTGAGCCGATGCCGGGGCCGACCGCGGCGTGGGACTACATCTTCTCGGACACCAACCTCGTCGCGGGCGAGGAGATCTAGCCATGGCGACGATGATCCAGGCGATCCGCATGGCGCTGCACGTCGGCGAGGACAAGCTCGGCGTCACCGACATCTTCGGCGAGGACGTCGGCCCGCCGCTCGGCGGCGTGTTCACCGGCACCCAGGGCCTCAAGACGGCGTGGAACACCCCGCTCGACGAGCGCGGCATCGTCGGCACCGCGATCGGCCTGGCGCTCGCCGGCCAGAAGCCGGTCGCCGAGATCCAGTTCTGCGATTACGCGTTCAACACGATCGACCTGCTCAAGCTCGCCGGCAACACGTTCTGGGCGAGCGGCGGCGACTGGAACGTGCCGCTGGTGCTGATGACGCCGGTCGGCGCCGGCATCCGCGGCAGCATCTATCACTCGCATTCGTTCGACGCGACCGCGACCCGGATCGCCGGCTGGAAGATCGTCATGCCGTCGACCCCGCTCGACGCGTACGGCCTGCTGCTCAGCGCGATCGCCGATCCCAACCCCGTCATGTTCCTGATGCCCAAGGCGCTGCTGCGGATGAAGAGCGCGCCCGGCGAGGGCATCCCGGGCGAGCCCGGCGATGACCGCCAGCTGGCGAGCATGATCGACGCGCCGCTCGGCGATCGCTCGGCGTGGCAGCCGAAGTGGCCCGAGCTCGAGGAGCTGTACATCCCGATCGGCAAGGCGCGGGTCGCGCGCCACGGCACCGACGTCACCGTGCTGACCTACGGCCGCAACGTGCCGATGAGCCTGGCCGCCGCCGAGGAGCTGTCGGCCGACGGCATCAGCGTCGAGGTGATCGACCTGCGCTCGCTGCACCCGTACGACTGGGACGCGATCACCGAGAGCGTGCGCAAGACCAACCGCGTGCTGTGCGTCAACGAGGACACCGAGATCACCAACTTCGG
>DASWOO010000287.1:0-8796 GCA_036404335.1 Kofleriaceae bacterium | reverse complement strand
CGAGATCGTCGATGTCGCTGCCGTGCGCGGCCGCCTCGCACGGCCCGGCGCCGCCCCCGACCTGATCTTCGAGATCCCGCACGGCGCGACCGAGACCGCCGATTACGCGCGGCTCGCCGCCCGGCTGACCAGCCCGCTGCCCGACGGCCTGATCGACTTCTTCCACGTCAACACCGACGCCGGCGCGCCCGAGCTCGCGGTCGCGATCGCCGATCGCGTGGTCACCGATCTGCCGGAGCTGTCGGTCGCGATCGTCCGCTGCCGGGTGCCGCGCACGTTCATCGATTGCAACCGCCGGATCGACGCCGACGCCGCCGCGTTCAAGGCCGGCAAGGTCACGCCCGGGCTGATGCCGTGGATCACCACCGCGGCCGATCGCGATCTGCTGCGCGCGGCCTACGATCAGTACGTCGCCACGATCGACGCGGTCCAGGCGGTGCTCGCGCCGGGCGGCGCGCTGGTCATGCTGCACAGCTACGCGCCGCGCACCGTCGACGTCGAGGTCGACGACCAGATCGTCGTCAACCTGCGCCGCGCCTACCAGCCCGAGGTCGAGCCGACCTGGCCGCTCCGGCCCGAGGTCGACCTGGTCGGCCGCGAGCCCGATGGCACCGACCGCACGCCCGGCGCCGTGGTCGAGACCCTGCGCGAGGAGCTCGCCCGGCGCGGGGTCAGCCTCGCCGACGGCGTGACCTACCCGCTGCACCCCAGCACGCTGGCCCACGGGCGCGTGCTCGCCCTGCCCGGCCGCGCGCTGTGCGTCGAGGTCCGCCGCGATCTGCTCGCCGAGCCGTTCGCGCCGTTCGCGCAGATGCACATCGGCCCGGCCAAGCTCGAGCGGCTGGCCGCGCCGTTCGCGACCGCGATCAGGCGGTGGTGGCCGTGACCACCGCCAGCACCTGGTCGACCTCGACCTGATCGCCGACCGCGACGTGCACCGCGCCGACGACGCCGGCGACCGGCGCGCGCACCGTGTGCTCCATCTTCATCGCCTCGAGCACGATCAGCGGCGCGTGCGCGTCGACCGCCTGGCCCTCGGCGACCAGGACCTTGACCACCCGGCCCGGCATCGGCGCGGTCAGCCCGCCGGCCGCGGCGCCGCCACCCGGCTCGGGGAACCGCGGCGGCTCGACCAGCGCGAGCAGCACGCCCTCGGACAGCACCCAGGCGCGGTCGCCGGCGCGCGCGACCCGGACCTGGCGGCGGTGGCCGGCGTGCTCGACGAACCACACCCGGTCGCCGTCGGCGCCGTAGCTCGCGATCCGGGTCGGCTTGCCGCCGAGGGTCACGACCAGGCCGGCGCCGTCGGGCCGGTAGCCGAGCTCGATGTCGCGCTCGCCGAGCTGGTAGACGACGCGCTGGTCCGAGAACCGGACGTTGCGCCAGCCCGGCTGGGCCAGCTCGTCCGGGCCGCGCCGGCCGGTGACGTCGTGGACCAGGAGGCCGATCGCCGCGACCCGCAGCTGATCGAGCCCGGGCGCGCGCGCGGCCAGCTCGCCGGCGTGGCGCTCGAGGAAGTGGGTGTCGAGCTCGCCGGCGAGAAACGCCGGGTGGCCGAGCAGCCGCATCAGGTGCTCGCGGTTGGTGACCAGGCCGGGTAGCCACGCGGTGGCCAGGCCGTGGCGCAGCACCTGCGCGGCCTCGCGCCGGGTCGGCGCGTGGGCGATGATCTTGCCGAGCATCGAGTCGTAGTGGATGGCGATCTCGCTGCCGGCGGCCACGCCGAGATCGGCGCGCAGGGTCGTCGCCCCGCCGGCGTGGGTAGCGACCTCGGCCGCGAGCAAGGTGCCGGTCGTCGGCAGGTAGTCGCGCTCGGCGTCCTCGGCGCACAGCCGGACCTCGATCGCCCAGCCGCGCTGCGGCGGCGCGGCCGCATAGCCCAGCGGCTCGCCGCGCGCGATCCGGATCTGCTCGCGCACCAGATCGAGCCCGGTGGTCAGCTCGGTCACCGGGTGCTCGACCTGCAGCCGGGTGTTGACCTCGAGGAAGTAGAACTGATGGTGCGCGTCGACGATGAATTCGACCGTGCCGGCGCCGACGTAGCCGACCGCCCGGCCCAGCGCCACCGCCGCCTCGCCCATCGCCGCCCGGCGCGCCGGATCGAGCGCGGGCGACGGCGCCTCCTCGATCACCTTCTGGTGGCGGCGCTGGATCGAGCACTCGCGCTCCCACAGGTGGACGATGTGGCCGTACGTGTCGCCGAGGATCTGGATCTCGATGTGCCGCGGCCGCTCGACGTACTGCTCGAGCAGCAGGGTCTGGTCGCCGAACGCCGACCCGGCCTCGCCGCGCGCCCGGTCGATCGCCTCGGCCAGCTCGCCCGGCTGCCGCACGATCCGCATGCCCTTGCCGCCGCCGCCCGCCGACGCCTTGACCAGCAGCGGATAGCCGATCGCCCCCGCCGCGTCGACCAGCGCCGCCGTCGACTGATCGTCGCCGATATAGCCCGGCACCGTCGGCACCCCGGCGGCCCGGGCGATCCGCTTGGCCGCCTGCTTGCTGCCGAGCTGCGCGATCACCGCCGCGGGCGGGCCGATGAACACCAGGCCGGCGTCGTCCACCGCCTCGGCGAACCGCGCGTTCTCCGACAGGAAGCCGTAGCCGGGGTGGACCGCGTCCGCGCCGGTGATCCGCGCGGCGTCGAGCACGGCGTTGATCACCAGGTACGAGCCCGACGCCGGCGCCGGCCCGAGCCGGACCGCCTCGTCCGCGAACCGGACAAATGCCGCGCCGGCGTCCGCGTCGGAGTAGACCGCGACCGTGGCGAGGCCCATGGCGCGGCAGGTCCGCATCACGCGCAGCGCGATCTCGCCCCGGTTGGCGACGAGCACCTTGTGGATGTCTCGCATTTGCGCCGACGCTACCACGGGCGATCTACCGATCCGGCCCGGGGCAATTTACCTCGCAGATTTCAGCGACGATCCACCCCGCGGTCGCTAGCCTGGGCCGGCATGGGATTGCGAAACCGTCTTCGCTACCGGTTCGACAACTGGATGTCGCGCGGCGTCGGCGCGCAGATGGCGCTGCTCGCCCTGATCACCGCGGCGCTGGTCGTGATCACGGCGGTCGCGGTCATCGCGTTCGGCGCGGTGCCGGTCAACGACAAGGGCGTGCCCGACAGCTTCGGCATGCTGGTGTGGAAGTCGCTAATGCGCGCGCTCGACGCCGGCACGCTCGCGGGCGACGTCGCCGGCTGGGCCTGGCTGTTCATCATGCTGTTCGTGACCCTCGGCGGCATCTTCGTGCTGTCGGCGCTGATCGGCATCCTCAACCAGGGGTTCGGCGCGATGATCGACCGGTTGCGCCGCGGCCACAGCGCGGTGGTCGAGACCGGCCACACGGTGATCCTCGGCTGGGGCCCCAAGATCTTCACCCTGCTGCGCGAGCTAGGCGAGGCCAACGCCAACCACCGCCGGCTCGCGGTCGTGATCCTCGCCGACCGCGACAAGGTCGAGATGGACGAGGCGATCGACCAGGAGCTCGGCCACCATCACCGGCTGCGCATCGTCACCCGCACCGGCAGCACGATGTCGCCCGACGACCTCCACCTCGCCGCGCTCACCGCCGCCAAGTCGATCATCGTGCTCGCGCCCGAGCACGACAGCGCCGGCCTGCCGCTCGCGGCCCACGAGTCCGACACCATCGTGCTCAAGACCCTGCTCGCGCTGGTCAAGGCCGCGCCCGCCGACGACCTGCACATCGTCGCCGAGCTGTTCGACGAGCAGAGCGAGAGCGTCGCGCGCATGGTCGTCGGGCCCAAGCCGGCGCTGATCCTCGCCGCGCCGCTGATCAGCCGGCTGCTGGTCCAGACCGGCCGCCAGCCCGGGCTATCGATCGTCTACACCGAGCTGCTCGACTTCGAGGGCGCCGAGATCTACCAGGTGCGCCAGCCCGCGCTCGCCGGCAAGACGTTCCGCGACGCGGTGTACGGCCACGACAGCTCGACGGTGATCGGCCTGGTCACCAAGGGCGACAAGCTGGTGCTCGCCCCGCCGGCCGAGCGCGTCCTCGCCGAGGGCGACCAGCTGCTGGCGATCAGCCGCGACGACGACACCGTGGTGCTCGACGGCAGCCCGGTCGCGATCGACGAGGCCTGGCTGGTCGACGCCGCGCATCGCCCGGCGCCGCGCCCCGAGCGCACGCTGGTGCTCGGCGCCAGCAAGCGGCTGTCGCGCGTGCTGCTCGAGCTCGACTCGTACGTCGCGCCGGGCAGCACGACCCTGGTCGTCGGCGAGCTCGACCCGCCGGGCGATCTGGTCGGCCGGCTGGCGAACATGCACCTGACCGCGCGGGTCGGCGACGTCACCCACCGCGACACGCTCGACAGCCTCGACGTCACCAGCTTCGATCACATCCTGCTGCTGTCGGAGACCACCGCCCGGACCCAGGACATGGCCGACGCGCGCACGACGGTCACCCTGCTCCACCTGCGCGACATCTAGCGCAAGGCGGGCAAGAAGGTCCCGATCACCAGCGAGATCCTCGACATCCAGAGCCGCGAGCTGGCGTCGGTCGCCGAGGCCGACGACTTCATCGTGAGCAACACCCTGGTGTCGCTGATGGTCTCGCAGGTTTCGGAGAACCGCCACCTCGTCGAGGTGTTCGACGAGCTGTTCACGGCGGGCGGCTGCGAGCTGTACCTCAAGCCCGCGACCAGCTACGTCAGCGCCGGCGAGCGGCCGTTCGCCGCGCTGTGTGAGGCGGCGCTGCGCCGCGGCGAGATCGCGATCGGCTACCGCAAGGCCGGCCAGGCCCGGGACGCGTCGGCCGCGTTCGGCATCGTGGTCAACCCATCCAAGCGCGCCAAGCTCAAGATCGCCGCCGGCGACAGCGTCATCGTGATCGCCGAGAGTTAAGCTCGGCGGGTGACCGACCAGATCCGGGCCGGGTTGGCCCAGCTTGGCGTGCGCCGCATGCTGCTCGCGATCCACGACGTCAGCTTCCCGGCGGACGCCGACGAGGACACCGGCCGCGGCTCGCCGTCGACCCGGGCCGCCGCGCGGCTGTTCGGCTACGCCCGCGCGCTCGGCTTCACCGGCCTTCAGCTCGGGCCGCAGGGCCAGACCTCGCGCGACAACCCCTCGCCGTACGACGGGACGATCTTCTCGCGCCACGTCGGCAACCTCGCGCTCGGCTCGCTCCGCCCCGGCGGCGCGTTCGAGGGCCTGGTGTCCGAGGCCGACGTCGCGCTCGCCGTCTTGCCCGAGCCCGGCGGCCCGGCGCAGCACCAGCGCGCCTACGACGTGCACCACGCGCTGATCGACGCCGCCTACGGCAACCTCGACGCGCGCCCCGATCTGCGCGCCAAGCTCGCGGCGTTCCGCACGAGCCACGAGGCCTGGCTCGCGCGCGACGGCCTGTACGCCACGCTGTGCACCCGCCACGATGGCCGCGGCTACCGCGCCTGGCCGGCGGCCGACCGCGACCTGTGGCTCGACGAGCACGCCGACGCGCGCGCCGCCCGGCTCGCCGAGCACGCCGGCGCGCTCGATCGCTTCGCGTTCGGCCAGCTGCTGGTCCACGAGGAGCACGCCCGGGTCCGCCGCGAGGCCGCGCGCTGCCAGCTGCTGCTGTACGGCGACCTGCAGGTCGGCTACGCCGACGCCGACAAGTGGGCCTACGCCGCGGCGTTCCTCACCGACCACGCGATGGGCGCGCCGCCGAGCCGGACCAACGCCGATGGCCAGCCGTGGGGCTACCCGGTGCTCGACCCCGCGCAGTACACCGGTCGCGCCCAGGACCTCGTGCGGCGCCGCGCCGACAAGGCGTTCACCGAGTACGACAGCCTGCGCATCGATCACCCGCACGGCCTGGTCTGCCCGTGGGTCTACGATCGCAACGCCGCCGATCCGCAGCGCGCGGTCCAGCTCGGCGCCCGGCTGTTCGAGTCGCCCGACCTCGCCGATCACCCGGCCCTGGCCCGGTTCGCGATCACCAGCGCCGACCAGCTCGATCGCAGCCAGGCCCGCTACGCCGACGACTGGGTCACCGAGCTCGAGCCCGAGCAGGTCGATCGCTACGCCGTGCTGTTCGACACCCTGGTCGAGGCCGCGGCCCGCCACGGCCGGCGCCCGAGCGACCTCAGCTGCGAGGTCCTGAGCACGATGCCGCACCCGCTCGGCGCGATGCTGCTGCGCCATGGCCTGGGCCGCTGGCGGGTCACGCAGAAGGCCAAGCTCGACGATCCGACCGACGTTTACCGCAGCGAGCAGGCCGAGCCCGCCGACTGGGTCATGCTCGGCAACCACGACACCGCGCCGGTGTTCGCCGTGATCCGCGGCTGGTCGGCGGCGCAGCGCGACGCCTGGGCCCGGCACCTGAGCCAGCGCCTCGCCCTGCGCCAGCCCGCCCGGCTCGCCGAGCCCGGCTTCCTCGCCAGCGCGATGCTCGCCGAGCTGTTCGTGTCGCGCGCCGAGAACGTCTCGATCTTCTTCGGCGACCTGTTCGGCTACGAGGAGCGGTTCAACGTCCCCGGCCTGGTCGACGCCGTCAACTGGACCCTGCGCCTGCCCGCCGACTTCGAGGGCCTGCACCGCGAGCGCCTCGCCCGCGGCATGGCGCTCGATCTGCCGCTGGCGATCGACCTCGCGCTGGCGGCTACAGCCCGAACATGACCGCGCCGAGCGGCGGCAGGGTCACGTTGATCGACTGCTCGCGGCCATGCGCGCCGACCGGCGTGGCCTCGCTGCCGCCGAAGTTGCCCTGACCGCTGCCGCCGAAGTCGCCGGCGTCGGTGTTGATCAGCTCGCGCCACAGCCCGCGGCTGGTCACGCCGATCCGGTAGTTGTGCCGCGGCATCGGCGTGAAGTTCAGCGCGCACACCACGCGCTGGCCGTCGTGCGCGATCCGCTCGTAGACCAGCACGGACATCTCGCCGTTGTCGGCCTCGAGCCACTGGAACCCGGCCGGATCGCAGTCGCGCTGGTGCAGCGCCGGCACCTCGCGATACAGCTTGTTGAGCTCGCCGACCAGGAGCTGGAGCTGGCGCCGCATCGGATCGTCGAGCAGGTGCCAGTCGAGGCTGGCATCGTGGTTCCACTCGCGATCCTGGGCGAACTCGCTGCCCATGAACAGGAGCTTCTTGCCCGGCTGGCAGAACATGTACGCGTACAGGAGGCGCAGGTTGGCGAACTGCCGCCAGCGATCGCCCGGCATCTTGTGGAGCAGCGAGCCCTTGCCGTGCACGACCTCGTCGTGGGACAGCGGCAGCACGAACCGCTCGGTAAAGGCGTAGACGCCGCGGAACATCAGCTCGTGGTGGTGGTACTTGCGGTGGATCGGATCGTGCGCCAGGTACGCCAGCGTGTCGTGCATCCAGCCCATGTCCCACTTGTAGTTGAAGCCCAGGCCGTCGTGCTCGGTGCCGGTGACGTGCGGCCACGCGGTCGACTCCTCGGCCATCGTGATCGTCGCCGGCTGCTCGCGCGCGATCGCCGCGTTGAGCCGCTGCAACAGCTCCACCGCCTCGAAGTACTGGTTGCCGCCCTGGCTGTTGGGGATCCACTCGCCGGCCTTGCGGCTGTAGTCGCGGTACAACATCGACGCCACGCCGTCGACCCGCAGGCCGTTGATGTGGAACTGCTCGAGCCAGTACAGCGCGCTGGAGAGCAGGAAGCTGCGGACCTCTTGGCGGCCGAAGTCGAACACCTGCGTGTTCCACTCGGGGTGGAAGCCGAGCCGGCGATCCGCGTGCTCGAACAGCGCGGTGCCGTCGAAGTACGCCAGGCCATGCTGGTCGTTGGGGAAGTGCGCCGGGACCCAGTCGAGGATCACGGCGATGCCGGCCTGGTGGATCTGGTCGATCATCGCCATCAGGTCGTCGGGCGTGCCGTAGCGCGCCGTCGCGGCGAAGTAGCCGGTGGTCTCGTAGCCCCACGAGCCGTAGAACGGGTGCTCGGTCAGCGGCATCAGCTCGAGGTGGGTGAAGCCGAGCTTCTGCACGTGCTCGATCAGCTTGGGCGCGATCTCGCGGTAGGTCAGCGACCGGTTGCCGTCCTCGGGGACGCGCATCCACGAGCCGAGGTGGACCTCGTAGATCGAGATCGGCGCGTCGAGCCGCGAGCGGCCCGCCCGGTTCGCCATCCAGTCGGCGTCGGCCCACGCGTGCTCGGGCCGCCAGACGATCGACGCGGTGTGCGGCTCGCGCTCGGAGCGGATCGCGAACGGATCGGCCTTCTCGACCTGGTAGCCCTGGACCTTCGAGCGGATGTGGAACTTGTACAGCGCGCCGGTGGCGACGCCGGGCACGAAGCCGTGCCACACGCCGCCGGTGTTGGGCAGCTCGCGCAGCGGGGTCGCGTCGGGCTGCCAGCCGTTGAAGTCGCCGATCACGCTGACCTGCTCGGCGTTGGGCGCCCAGACCGCGAACCGGGTGCCGTCGGTCGTCGGGTGCGCGCCGAGCTTCTCGTACAGCTTGGGGTGCGTGCCCTCGCGCATCAGGTGCGCGTCGAGCTCGCCGAACTCGTGCGGGTCGGCCGGCGCGGGCGCCGGGGGCGCCGCAACAGGCGCGGGCGCCGGGGCCGGCGTCGGCTCGACCGACTTGAGCTTGTCGTTCTTCATGGCGTCACCGTGAGGAGCTCGAGCAGCGCGCGCATCGGGATCTCCAGCCAGTCGGGGCGGTTGTTGAGCTCGTAGCCGATCTCGTACACGCACTTCTCGAGCAGGAAGAACTCGAGCATGAGGTTCAGATCGGCGTCGCTGGGCGGCACGATCCGCGTGCCGCGGGCGATGTCGAGGTAGCCGGCGAGGAACACCGACGACATCCACGTCGACCACGCCCGCGCCCAGGCCTCGAGC
>DASWOO010000286.1:0-5309 GCA_036404335.1 Kofleriaceae bacterium | reverse complement strand
GCCGCCGCCGCGAAGGCCGACGCGCGCGACGCCGAGCGCGCGGCCGCCGCCGCCCGCGCCGAGGCCGCCGCCGAAGCCCGCCGGGTCGAAGCCGAGCGCGCCCGGCGCGCGGCCGAGCGCCACCGGCTCGAGGCCGCGCTGCGCACCGCGCAAGGTGACGTCGCGCAGCGCGAGCGCGACGTCGCCCGGCTCGAGCGCGAGCTCGCCGCGGCGCAGGAGGCGGTCGAGCAAGCCAAGGCGATCGTCGCCGATCTCGATCAGCTCCTGACCAAGCTCGCGTAAGCCCGCTCGCGGAACTATTCCCGGAAGTTGCGTTTTGCGATCCGCGCGCGCCCGCCGCGCGCGAGGCCGTGCGTATGCTCGCCCGCGATGAGAACGAAGTGCGCACTCGCGCTGATCGGGCTCACGGCAGCGCTCACCACCGCCCGGGCCGATGGCCTCGACGGCGAGCGCTTCGTGCCCTCGATCGGCGCCGAAGGAACGTTCGTCGACGAGCACCCCTCGGTGCCGTCGCACCTGGGCTGGAGCCTCGGCCTGTTCATGAACTACGCCGACGATCAGATCGTCCTGCGCGACACCAACGGCAACGTCGCCAGCCATCCGCTCCAGACCGGGCTGACCGCCGACCTCACCGGCTCGCTCGGCCTGTTCGGCTGGGCCGAGCTCGGCATCGGCCTCCCGCTGCACCTGGTCTACGACGGCGACCTGTACGCCGCCGGCGGCGCGCGGCTCGACGCCGGCCCGGGCGCGGGCGACCTGCGCCTCGTCCCGAAATTCGCGCTGCTCCGCAAGGGCGACATGCAGCAGCACGTCATGCTGAGCTTCGCGATGCCGATCAGCCTGCCGACCGGCGACGACGAGGCCGTGCGCGGCTCGGGCGGCGTCGATCTCAACCCCGAGCTCCTGTTCGCGTTCCACACCGGCCGGCTGGCGCTGGGCGTGAACGCCGGCTATCGCTACCGCTCGCAGCACCCGGCCGACCTGCCATACGCCGACGAGCTCACGCTCGCGCCGTGGCTGTCGGTCGCGCTGACCGCCGCGCTCAACCTCCGCGTCGAGGGCTTCGGTGGCAAGACCGTCGGCGCGGACGTCGGCGGCGCCGACTTCCCGTTCGAGGTGCTCGCCGGCCTCGACTACTGGGTCGACAGCTGGGACTTCTACGTCGGCGTGTCGCGCGGCCTGGGCGACGGCATCGGCGGCCCGGCGATCCGCGGCATGCTCGGCGTGCGCTACCGCCACGACGCGCCTCGCCACGAGGGCTTCGAGGACAGCGACGGCGACGGCGTGCTCGACAAGGACGACCGCTGCCGCGACCAGCCCGAGGACAAGGACGGGTTCCAGGACGACGACGGCTGCCCCGATCCGGACAACGATCACGACGGCATCCCCGACGAGAAGGACGAGTGCCCCGAGCTGTCGGGCGACACCGCGCACGACGGCTGCCCGGAGAAGACCTACGTCAAGATCGAGGACGGCAAGGTCTACATCTTCGGCAAGGTCCAGTTCAACGAGGGCTCGGCGCGGATCGACCGGCGCAGCGAGCCGCTGCTCGACCAGATCGCCCAGGCGCTCAACGCCAACCCCGCCGTCGGCAAGGTCGTGATCGAGGGTCACACCGACAACGTCGGCGGCACCGCGATCAACCAGCGGCTGAGCGAGGAGCGCGCCAGCGCGGTGCGCGAGGCGCTGATCCGCCGCAACGTCGACGGCGGCCGGCTCGCGGTCCACGGCTACGGCGAGACCCGGCCGCTCGCGCCCAACGAGGCGCCCGGCGGCCGCGCCCGCAACCGCCGCGTCGAGTTCGTGATCACCGGAGGCCAGAAATGATCCCGCGCACCCTGCTGCTGTCCGTCTTCACGCTCGCGCCGCTCGCGCCGCTCGGGATCGCTCACGCCGCGCCGCCGACGTTCCCGGCCGACACGAGCTTCCACCCGCTGCACTGCCACGGCCGCCGGATGTTCGACGTCGCCGCCGATCAGCCGGCCGGCGCCGACCCCGACCGCGACCTCGTCGGCGACAGCGCGACCCCGGCCGGCCTGCGCTCGGCCGACGACACCAATCTGTATCTGCGCATCCGGCTCAACCAGACGCCCGCGAGCGGCGCCGGGCTCCAGCCGTTCGCGTGGGGCATGGCGTTCGACCTCGATAACGATCTGCGCAACTACGAGCTGCTGATCACCGTCGACGGCATCTCGGCCACCGCCGGCAACGTGTCGATCTATACCAACACGGCGATCGACACCGCCAACAGCCCCGCCGATCGCGCCGACCTGCCGGCCAAGGCGACCCTGGCGTTCGCCGACGCCGCCCGGATCGTCAACACCGCCGGCAAGTTCGGCAACGACCCCGACACGTTCATCGACCTCGCGATCCCGTGGGCCACGCTGCGCCCGCTCGGCCTCGACCGCGGCACGCACACCCACGTCTGGGCCGGCAGCTCGAGCGTGGTCAACGCCCTCGACGGCGACCTCGCCTGCTTCGGCGGCCGCACCGGCATCACCCTCGACGGCGCCGACCCGACCGCCACCACCGGCGACCCGGCCATGGACCCGTCCGGCGACGGCGCCGACGACGGCACCGGCCCCGATCCGGGCGACGGCGTCGACCCGACCACGCTCCGCCTCGAGGGCGGCAGCGGCTGCCAGACCGGCGCCTCCGGTGGCCTCGGCCTGGGCCTCTTGCTCGCCGCCGCGGCGCTGCTCCGCCGCCGGCGCTAGCTGCTACTTGCGGCTGCGCGGCTTGCCGAAGATCGCCGTGACCGTGACGGTCTTGCCGTCGCGGACGTAGGTGACCTTGGCTTCCTGGCCGGGCTTGGCGACGGTCAGCACGAACATCAGATCCTGCGCCCCGGCGATCTCGTGGGTGTCGATCTGGACGATGCGATCGCCGGCCTTGAGCCCGGCCTTGGCCGCCGGGCCGTCCGGGATGACGTCGGAGATCACCATGCCCTTGGGCCGCGCCGGATCCTCGTCGTACGACGGGATCGTGCCGAGCGAGGCGCCGCGCCGCGGGACGTCGCCGCCCATCGGCTCGGGCGGCGCCTTGACGTAGGTCAGCGCCGGCGCGTTGGCCGCGCCGATCACCGCGCCCGCCGCGACCAGCGCGGCCCTCGCGCCGCCGGCCGCGTTGATCCGGTCGGCGTCGTCGTTGGCGGTGTGGTACTCGCTGTGGCTGCCGGTGAACAGGAACAGCACCGGCGCGCCGGCGATGTAGAACGGCATGTGGTCCGACGGGCCGTAGCCCGAGCCGCCGATCGTGCAGTCGACCCGCTGGGCCGCGCACGCCGGGCCGACGAGGTCGCGCCACTCCTTCGCGGTCTCGCCGCCGTTGACGTACAGCTTGTTCATCTTCATGCGGCCGATCATGTCCATGTTGACCATGGCGGCGATCGGGTCCTTGACCACCGGGTGCTTGACGAAGAAGTCGCTGCCCAGGTCGCCCATCTCCTCGGCGGTGAACGCGACCAGGTAGACGTCGCGCGGCAGCTGCGCGCGCTGGGCGTTGATCACGCGCGCGACCTCGAGCAGGCCCGCCACGCCCGACGCGTTGTCGTCGGCGCCGTTATGCACCGCGTGGACCTGCGGGTCGAGCGCGCTCGGGCCGCCGCCCATGCCGAGGTGATCGAGGTGCGCGCCGACGACGATCACGCCCGGCAGCTTGTTCGCCGCGCCGGCCTTGATCACGCCGACCACGTTGCTGGTCGGCGTGCGGGTCGGCTCGAGCGCGACCGCGAGCCGGGCCTTGCGCGCGCCCTTGCCGAGCGCCTTGCGGCTGATCACGACGATCGGGATCGTCGCCTCGGTCTCGGCGGCGGCGAGCGCCGGCAGCGGCGCCTCGTCCTGCGCCGGGTCGCCGTCGTCGACGACGATCAGGCCGATCGCGCCCTTGCCGCGGGCGATGAACGCCTTGTAGCGCAGGTCGCCGAGCCGCGAGGTCGCCAAGCCGTCGAGCTTCACGCCGGCCGGCAGCTTGGCCTCGGGCGGCACGAAGCGATGGACCAGCGCGATCTTGCCCTTGACCGTCTTGCCCTTGTAGTCGTCGAGCTTGGTCTCGTCGTCGACGATGCCCCAGCCGACCGCCACCACGTCGCCGCTGGCGGTCGCGCTGGCCGAGCCGGCGACCGGCGTCGCGTCGGCCTCGGCGAGCACGGCGCCGTCGAGCGCGATCTGGGTCGTCGGCTTGCGCACGACCCGGGTCGTGACCTCGAGCGGCTGGCGCCACGCGCCCGCGTTGCCCGGGGCGGCGCCGGCGGCGGCGAGCTGCTGCTCGACCCAGGCCTGCGCGTCCTCGAGGCCCTTGCTGCCGACGCCGCGGCCCTCGCGCTCGTCGGCGGCGAGGTAGCCCACGGCGCTGGCGAACCGATCGGCCGCGGCGGTCTCGGGGGCCACCGCCGCCGGGCTCGCGCCCGAGGCTGGGATCGGGTGCTCGACCCAGTCGGCGAGGTAGACGTTGGTGTCGTGCACGCCGGCCGGGCCGCCGGTGAGCCGGTAGACGTCGCCGTGCGCGGTCTGGACCACGTCGCGCCGGTTCGACGAGAACGCCAGGTGCTTGCCGTCGGGCGAGAACATCGGGAAGCCGTCGAACCCGCCGGCGTAGGTGACGCGCTCGAGGTGGCTGCCGTCGATGTCGATCGCGAACAGATCGAACTCGGGGCCGCGCGGCGCCAGGTAGTTCGACGAGAACATCACGCGCTTGCCGTTCGGGAAGAAGAACGGCGCGAACGACGCGCCCGGCAGGTAGGTCAGCTGGCGCGCGTCCGAGCCGTCGGCGTTGGCGACGAACAGGTCCATCCGGGTCGGCTTGACCAGGTGCTGGGCGAGCAGCGCCTTGTAGTCCTCGAGGTCCTTGCCGGTCGGCCGCGACGAGCGCCACACGATCTTCGAGCAGTCGGGCGAGAAGAACGCGCCGCCGTCGTAGCCCGGCGAATTGGTCAGCTGCTTCAAGTTCTTGCCGTCGGCGTCCATCCGCCACAGCTCGAGATCGCCCGAGCGCATCGACGTGAAGATGATGCTGCCGTCGACCGGGCACACCGTGGCCTCGGCGTCGTAGCCCGGCACGTCGGTCAGCTTGCGCAGGTTCGAGCCGTCGGCGTTGGCCCGGTAGATGTCGTACTCGAACAGCCCCCAGTAGTAGCCCTTCGACATGTCCGGCGGCGTCGGGCACTGCGGCGAGGCCGCGTGGGTCGAGGCGTAGATGATCTCCTGATCGCCCTTGAGAAAGAACGAGCAGGTCGTGCGGCCCTTGCCGGTCGAGACCAGCTGGGTCTTGCCGGTCGCGACGGTCAGCTCCTCGATCTGATCGCAGGCGTA
>DASWOO010000285.1:0-2183 GCA_036404335.1 Kofleriaceae bacterium | reverse complement strand
CTCGGGCAGCGTCGTGTTCTGGGGCAGGATCATCGGCGGCAGGCCGGGGCGCTCGTCGCCGAGCGCGATCCCGGAGTGGAAGTACTTCGAGGTGAGGATCGCCGGGATCGACGCGACCGTGCCGGCCGACGGCGCGTTGGTGAACGTGAACGAGACCGCGCGCTTGACCAGCGCGGCGAGGTTGGGCGTGGTGTCGCGGTGCTTGGGACCGTCGGCGTAGCCGCCGAACGTGGTGTGGTCGTAGCGCAGGGCGTCGATCGTGATGAACAGGACGTTCCACGGCTGCTGGAACCGCGGCGGGACCTGCATGCCGGCGTTGGGCACGGCGGCGGCCTCGCGCAGCGAGAAGTCGTGGCCGTCGCAGTTCTCGTCGATGCCGTTGTCGGGGAGGTCGATCGCGCCGGGGTGGATCGCGCGGTCGAGCGGCGCGCAGTCGCCCTCGCCGAGCAGCGAGCCGAAGCCGTCGCGGTCGAGATCGTTGGCGACCCGGACCACGCCGATCAGCTTGTCGAGCGCGGGCGAGGCGGTGATCGCGACGTACTTGGCCTCGAGGTCGGCGCCGAGCCAGACCAGGGTCGCGACCATCAGCGCCAGCGCGCCGCCGGCGAGGATCAGCGCGCCGCCGCGGGTCCGGGCGACGATCGCCTGGCCGGGCGGGCGCGGCCGGGCGTTGCGCCGCGCGCCGAGGCCCATGCCGAGGCCGATCACGACCGCGCTGGCGACCAGGCGGATCGGCAGGACCGAGCGGCTCTGGGGCAGGGCGAGCCAGGTCGCGGCCAGGCCGCCGGCGATCATCCCGGCGAGCGCGATGCCCGCGGCGCGCCACCGGCCGAGCGGGTTCCACGCGCCGGCCAGCGGCGCGAGCCCGGCGGCCGCGGCGCGCGCGACGGCGACCAGCGCGCGGTGCAGCAGCCCGGCGAGCGCGCGCCAGGCGATCGCGGCGAGCGCGATCAGCGCCGCGGTCAGCTGCGGCTCGCGAAACGCGCCGATCGCCCAGGCCGCGAACCGCTGGAGCACGGCGAGGCTGACCAGCGCCGTCGCGACCGTCGCCCACAGCCGCGGGGCGCCCGGGCGGATCGCATCGCGCTGCGCCGGGCCGGGCGCGCGCAGCCAGCCGGGGCCATGCGGCCAACCGAGCTGGGCCTGGCCGACCCGGATGATCACGGCGCCGATCGCCAGCGCCAGGGTGATCAGCAGCCACAGCCAGATCGCCAGGGTCACGGTCAGCGCCGCGAGCTTGAGCTTGGCGGTAAACCCGATCGCCCCGGCGTAGGTCGCCAGGGTCAGCGCGTACTCGATCGGCGCGAAGGCGATCGCACCGCCGGCCGCCGCGGCGATCGCGCAGCCGACGTCGCCGCGCAGGGCCTCGCCCAGGCCGCGATACGTGTGGCGATAGGTTCGCGACTGCGTCGGCACCGAGCTCGGTCCAGTGGTATCACGTTCGCCTCGTGCAGGCCGGCCTGAGGCGCTACGGATGGCTCGTCGCGATCGCGGTCGCCTATCTCTACGTCGTCCCGTACTTCCCCAAGATCCACAGCGCCAACGAGCTGCCGCGGGTCTACCTCGTCCAGGCGATCGTCGAGGACCATTCGTTCGCCGTCGATCGCGGCGTGGCGCGCTGGGGCGCGACCGCCGACGTCTCGCCGTACGGCGGCCACGCGTACTCGAACAAGGCGCCGGGCGCGTCGTTCCTCGCGGTGCCGGCCTACGCCGTGGCCCACGCGATCGCCGGCGAGCTCGGCCTGCACGCGGCGCTGTGGTTATGCCGGGTCACCGCCGGCGTGCTGCCGACCCTGGCGTTCCTCTGGCTCCTGTGGGGCTTCCTCGCGCGGTTCGCGCCCGATCCGGATCTGCGGCGGCTGGTGATCCTCGGCTACGCGCTCGGCTCGCTGGCGATGACGTACTCGATCCTGTTCTACTCGCACCAGGTCGCGGCGAGCTGCATCGCCGGCGCGTGGATCGTCGGGCTCGACGCCGCCGAGGGCCGGCGCCGGCCGCGCGCGATGATCGTCGCCGGCTTGCTCGCCGGCGCCGCGCCGCTGATGGATTACCATGGCGTGTTCGCCGCGCTGCCGGTCGCCGTGCACATCCTCTTCAAGCTGCCCCGGGGCGAGCGCCTTCGGGGCGTGGCGCTGGCGGTGCTCGGCGCGGCGGCGCCGATCGCGCTGCTCCTGGCGTATCAC
>DASWOO010000284.1:0-2664 GCA_036404335.1 Kofleriaceae bacterium | reverse complement strand
GGTGATCGGCAGCGGTGCCGGCGGGTTCGGCGGCGGCGTGGTTTATCTGCTGGCCGGCTCGTCGATCACGGTCGGGGGCACAATCAATGCGTCCGGCGGCGGCGGCCTGGCGGGCTACGCGGGTGGCGAAAGCTCCGGCGGTGGTGGCGGCGGCGGCGCGGGCGGGCTGATCGCGATCGAGTCGCCGGCGACCACCGTCAGCGGCACCGTGTTCGCCAACGGCGGCGGCGGCGGCGGTGGCGGCGGTGCCAACCAGAACGATCTCAGCAAGGACACCGGCTCGAACGGCACGACCGCGGCGGCGATCGCGACCGGGGCCACCGGTGGCCCGGGCGCGAGTTCGGGGCCGGGCGGCACGGGTGGGACCGGCGCGACGGCGACGCCGGCCAAGCCCGGGAACCCCGCGGGCACCGGCGGCGATGGTCCCTTCGCCGGCGGTGGCGGCGGCGGCGGCGGCCTGGGCGTGATCAAGATCTACGGCTCGCCGACCACGACCGGCGCGATGATCTCGCCTCCGCCGAGCTGACCGCGCCCGCTGCGCGAATGTGGCAGCGGGTCACGCGCGCAGCCGCACGGCTGTGCGGCAACTAGCTGAATTGCGGGGGGGAAGGCGAGGCACGGTTCGCGCACGGCAAGAGATCGCGATGCGCATGGCAGGTGCACTGAATCGGCTCTTGGTCCTCGTGGTCGAAGACGACCCCGAGACCCGCGAGATCTTCACGCTGTCGCTGGGCGCGGTCGGCGCCCAGGTCCGCAGCGTGACCAGCGCCGAGGCCGCGCTCGCCGTGCTCGCCACGTGGAAGCCCGACATCATGCTGTGCGACCTGCACCTGCCCGGTGTCGATGGCTACAGCCTGATCGAGCACGTCCACGCCGACGCGCGCTGGCGATCGATCCCGATGATCTCGATCAGCGGTAGCCACCCCGAGCTCGAGCAGGAGCGCTCGCGCCAGGCCGGGTTCGCCCGGCACCTGGTCAAGCCGAGCAAGCTCGCCGATATCGTCAAGGCCGTCGCCAGCGTGCGGCCGGTGGCCGCCGCCTAGGGCGAGAGCGTGTAGCTCGCCTTGGCCTTCATGCACACGTCGACGTCCATCGTCCATTCGGTGGTCGGGATCTCGCCGGTGAAGCCGAGATCGATCTTGATCGCGTCACCCTTGAGATAGGCGACCACGTTCTGGGCCTTGGCGGCGGGTAGCTCGAGCGTTGCGCCGTTGGGCGCGCAATCGCCGTCGCAGTTGTAGAGCTCGAGCGCGGGCAGGGTGCTGCCGGCGTCGCCGCTCGACACCGTCAAGTGCATGGCTTTGATGAACGAGAAGTCGGAGATCCCGGAGGTCGCGTGGATCGCGGCGCGGGTCAGCTCGACGTTGGCGTCGACCTTGTCGGTCAGATCATGGATCTGCGAGAGGTCGTCGAACGTGAAGCTCTGCTGGACCTGCGTCTGGCCGCCGCCAGCCGGGACGTGCAGGTTCGGGTAGCTGAGGCAGACCTCTTGGGCGTCGGCTTGGACGTCGAGCAGCGGACAACCGGGGAGCATCGCGAGGCCGATGCCGAGGAGCGACAGCTTGGAGAGGCGGGCGAGGGACATGGGGCTCATTTCGCGAGATAGACGACGAAGCCAATGCGGGCCGAGGCGGTCCACAGCCGGACATCGGGGTCGCGGTTGAACGAGACGACCGTCGTGCCGGTGTTGGACGACATGGTCTCGGAGTTGATGTTGTGGACGGTGCCAGTCACGCGGCTGACACCGGCGTGTAGGTAGAACGTGAACCACGTGCGGCCGACCTCGAGGCCGAGCTGGGCGTTGGCGTACTGGTAGCCGACGCGATCGAGCACGCCCGACGAGATGGTGTCGTCGCCGGTCACGATCCGCGCGATCGGGTTGGCGTTGCCCTCCGCGTAGCGGCCGTACTCGAGCGACAGGGTGGGCGACACGAGCCACGCGAACGGCGCGAGCGTGACCCCGGCGCGCTCGCCGAGGCTGACCGCGTTGTGCGAGATGCCGATGTGGGCGCGCAGGGCGCGAAACGGCCGGTAGACGACCGACACGGTCGCGCCGTCGGGCACGCCGAGGTCGAGGCCGGCGCCGATCCGCGGCCGGTCGCTCGCGAACATGCCGTCGTCCGCCGGAGCGGCCTTGGCCGAGACCGTCGCGGCCGGCGCGGCAGCTGCGGGAATTGCCCACAGCGCGATCGGCAACAGCGCGGTGGCGGCGAGCGAGCGACGGTGCATTCACGCCGCTGGTTCGGCGGCGCGGCGGGTTTGTTGATCGATCGCTACCCGAGAGCGAACCGCAATTCGGTCGCGGGAATTACCGACGGCGAACTTGGGTCTTCATCTGGCGGCGCGCGGACGGGTGCTGCTCGAACACGGTGCGCGCCAGCTTCTGCAGCTCGGGGTGGACGCGGAACTGCGGCGCGACGAACCGGCCGAGGTGGTTGACGTCGTCGTCGGCGAGCGACGACAGCTCGGTGCGCGCGGCGCCGCGCTGGTTCGACGCGAACTTGGCGAACACACGGGCGACCCGGAGCTGGAGCGCGATCTGCTCGCCGTCCTTCTTCGGGATCTCGACGGTATCGATCAGGGCAAGCGCTTCCTTGGGCTTGCCGGTGCGCGCCCAGGCTTCGGCGACGATCGACGCGGCGAGCGGCCGGATCTCCTTGCGCT
>DASWOO010000283.1:0-4314 GCA_036404335.1 Kofleriaceae bacterium | reverse complement strand
GCACGACCTCGACGCGACCCGCAAGATAATAGCCTCTGCCGGCGGCGACCGCGAGCATACAGGCCACGCCGATCTCTGCGAGCACGTTGCGCAGCCGCAGGACGACCTGGCGCACGTTCTCCTGATTGGCGTACTTCGACTGGAACGGCAGCGCGCTGACCAGCTCCTTGCTCGGCAAGCAGCCGCGGATCACCGACGGCGCGCCGGCCTCCTTGTGCGCGCTGCGGCACAGCGCCCGCATCAGCTGGAACTCGAGCAAGGTCAGGCTTCGCTCCTGCCAGCTCCCGGCCCCGGCCTGCCGCCAGCGCAGCGTACCCGGTGCGCCGAGGTCATCGCTGGCAACGAGGCTGAGCTCGATATCGCCTCGCGCCAGCTGGTAGCGGACGAGCTGGCTCTTGCCACTGTCGATCGTCGCCTTGGCCCCCTGCGATGGCTCGTGGCGCAGCTCCGCCACGAACCACATCGCGACGTCGCCCACCTTGAGCAGCGTCAGCCCATCCAGCGTCATCACGCCCTCGGCCAGCCGGCCGTTGACGAACGTCCCGTTGCGACTCCCGAGGTCGCGCAGTTCCCAGCCCGCCTCGCCCCGCCTGAGCTCGGCATGGTCGCGCGACACCGAGCTCGCGAGCAAGACCAGCTCGCGAGCCTGGCTGCGACCCAGACCGGTCACCTTCCCGATCGCGTGCGCGCTACCAAAGCCATCGACGACCCAGGCCTCGGCGTCCGCGACACGCACCCTCGAGTACACGTGATCAGGGATCAAGCCGACGCAGGGCGCGATTTGCTCTGCGCACAGGCGGCATAAAGCTCCCACACCGGGCTCGGCACCACAACACAAGCAGGCCATACCACCTACCGAGATACCATCAATCAGTGGAAAAGATCGTTGCAGCTATAATGGGCTTGCGCACATCTCGTCGTATTTGATTCTAACGGTGTTGACGCCGCCAATGGACACAACCGCACACCGCGATCGACCAGTCTACCTGCTTACCCCGGCGCCCGCCAGCGCCAGGTAACATAGTAGCGCGCCAGCCCCTGCATCGCGCTACCGACGCACCGCAGCATGCCGCCAAGCCGGCCCTCCCGTGCAGGCGATAACTCGAGCACCCAGGTACGTCACTGCAGGTGGGCGCCGTCGGTGATCCAGCGGCCGAGCTCGGCGCGCTCGAGGGCGGTGATCTTGGTCTTGTTGAGGAAGGGCATGGTCTTGGACTCGACGGCGCGCTCGCGGATGCGCGGGACCATGAGCTTGATCTGGTCGGGGGTCTCGAAGACGACGTTGTTGGGCGGCGCGGTGAAGCCGGGGTCGGTCGGGTGGCTGCTGTGGCAGGGGACGCAGCGCTCGACGATGATCGCCTGGGCGCGGGCGAAGTCGACGGGGTGGTCGACGACGACCTCGGCGGGCGCGGCGATGCGGGTGACGACCATGAGGCCGGCGATCGCGAGGCCGGCCATGGCGATCGCCGGGGGGAGCCAGGCGACCGTGGCGAGCTGGCGGCCCTCGCCGCGGTAGCGGACGTTCATGAAGTGGCGGACGCCCGCGCCGCCGACCATGACGGCGATCAGGACGAGCCAGTTGAGGTGATGGCCGTACGCACTGGGGAAGTGGTTCGACAGCATCATGAACAGGAGCGGGAAGGTCAGATAGTTATTGTGGATCGAGCGCTGCTTGGCGCGGATCGACAGGATCGGGTTCTGCGGGCGTCCGGACGTCGTCGCGGCGATCAGCTCGCGCTGTGACGGCATGATCACGAGCCAGACGTTGCCCGTCATGATCGTGCCGATCAGCACGCCGGTCTGGATATACGCGGCGCGGCCGGAGAACATCTGGCTGAAGCCGAAGATCGCGGCGAACAACAGGACGACCGACGCGATCGTCGTGCCGCGCGGGTTGTGCTCGCCGACGGTGCGCCACATGCCGTCGTAGACCACCCAGCCGATGAACAGCGCGCTGACCGACAGCGAGATCGCGACGATCGGATCGAGGGCGCGAACGTTGGGATCGACGAGGAACGCGGCGCCGTTGCCATAATAGACAATGATCAGCAGCGAGATGCCGGTCATCCAGGTGAAGCCGTTCTGCCACTTGAACCAGTGCAGGCGGTCGGGCATCTCGCCGGGCGCGAGCAGCTTCTTCTCGACGTCGTAGAACGCGCCGGAGTGGACCATGTACAGCTTGCCCTGCGACAGCGGACCGAGCCCCTGGTGCTGCTTCTCGAGGTTGCGATCGAGCCAGTTGAACAGCATCGAGTTGCCGATCCACATGATGCCGGCGATCAGGTGGGCCCATCGAAAGATGACGTCGAACAGCTCGTTCAGGTGCACGGGCCGGCCAGCATACGACGCCGCCGCGACCGTTCGCTACGACGAGGTGTCGAGCGGCGCGATCGCCGCGGCCCGGGCGGCCAGCACGATGCGCCGGTCGGCCCACCAGGCGACGACGGCGCCGATCAGCCACAGGGCGAGCGCGCCGAGCACGACCAGCGCGCCGTAGGCCAGGACGGCGTAGCCGCGCAGCGCATCGGCCTCACCGGCCGGCAGGGTCCAGGCCGGGGCGACGATCGCCAGCCACCCGGCCGCGCCGAACCCCGCCGCCCAGACGAAGCCCATGCCGGCCGCGCGGGTCAGCGACGGGTAGACCGCGTCGGGCCGCGAGCGCCGGCGCGACCAGGCGGCGACGACGAACCCGCCGCCCGCCAGCACGGCGAGCGCGACGAGCCCGAGCGCGATCTGCAGGGGCACGAACCACGGCGCCGGCGCCTGGACCGACAGCGCGATCGCGTCGGCGGGCAGCTGACCGAACGCGCCATGCAAGGCGTCGCCGGTGCGCGCCATCGCCGGGGTGATCGCGGCGTCCCAGCCGGGCGGCACCTGCACCGAGACCTCGAGGCCGCCGAAGCTCGCCCAGCTGCGCGCCGGCGCGAGCACGTAGGCGAGCTGGTGCAGCACGGTCGGCCCGCCGTCGTGGTGGTGCAGCGCCTCGGCCTCGTAGGCCACCGCCAGCGCGTGCACGCCCGGCGGGATCGTCAGCGTGAAGCCGAGCACCGCGCTGTCGCGCTCCGAAAGATCATAGCTGGCCGAGCCACCGCCCGGCCGCGGGGTCGTCGGCGGCGCCTGCCACGCGGGCGGCAGCGGGCCATCGACCGCGTGCGCGCCGGCCGCGGCGCCGTCGAGCGTGACGACAAACCCAACGATGCCGCGCTCGCCGGCGGCGAACACCAGGGCCAGGGTCGCCGCCGCGCCGCGGTTGTCCAGCTGATAGGTCGCCGAGATCCGCGCGCGCTCGCTGGCCGCCACCGGCCGCATGTCGATCACGAGCGCCTCGTGCTGGATCGCGATGTCGCGCAGCCCGCTCGGCTCGCCGGTCAAGGACCCGCCCCAGGTCGGCCGGCCCATGTTGGCCGACGCGCGGCCTCCGAGCACGAGCAGCACGACGACGATCGCATACCGCACGCTAACCCCAGGCCCGGCGGATCGCCTCGGCGATGCCCCCGCCGGCCCCGGCCGGCGTCGTCAGCCGATCGCTCGCCGCCGCGCGCACGACCTCGTTGGCGCTGCCCATCGCGAACGACCGGCCCGCGACCTCGAACATCGGCACGTCGTTGAGCCAGTCGCCGATCGCGACCGCCTCGCCGACCTCGCAGCCGGCGAGCCGGCACAGCTCGCGCAGCGCCGTGCCCTTGCTCGGCCCCGCCGCGCGCACCAGCATCGCGTGCATGCCCGGCACCGCGCTGACGGAGAAGCTGACGCTGAACAGCTGCTCGGCGTGGCCGCGCAGCACGTCGTGCGCCGCCGCGACCGCCGCCGCGTCGCCGACCGCGAACGCCGCGAGCGGCGAGGTCTGCCACGCCGCCGCCCGGTCGATCACCCGCAGGTCCGGAGACCACGTCCGCACGTACCGCGCGTACGGCGCGCCGCTGTCGTCGTGGTGGATGCCCTCGGCGCCGAACACGAACGGCACCAGGCCGTGGCCGTCGAACGTCGCGCGCACCAGCTGCGCCGTCGCGTCCTCCATGCCGTGGTGCGCCAGGGTCCGCCGGCTCGCCACCTCGATCAGGTGGCTGCCCTCGCAGCATGCGATCACGCCCTCGATCGCGCACGCGCGCGCCGCGTCCATCGCGCCGGTCCACAGCCGACCGGTCGCGATCGTCACCGTGACGCCGGCGGCCTGAAGCTCTTTGATCGCCGCGATGTCCCGCGGATCCACGGTGTGATCGGCGCGCAGCAGCGTGCCGTCGAGATCGAGCGCGAGCAGCCGGTACGCCATGCAGCGCCGGACTCTAGCACTGGTCAGCGTCGCGACAATTTTAC
>DASWOO010000282.1:0-2263 GCA_036404335.1 Kofleriaceae bacterium | reverse complement strand
CATCGCCTCACCGACCGGCGTCCGCCAGGCTCCCGTCGAGGGCAGCCCGCGCGCTGCCGTCGGCCAAGACTCCGACGCGCTCACCGCGCTCAAGGCTCACATCTCCAATGTGACCGATGACCTGAAGAGCCGCGGCACCAGTCTCGCCGACCGCGCGACCTCGCTCGTCGCCACGCGCCCATGGACCGCGCTCGCCGTCGCGGCCGGCGCCGGCTACGTCGCCATGCGCGTCGTCACGAGCAGGCTCACGCCCATCGCCATCCTCGGCGGCCTGTTCTACGTCGCCGGCGGCGCCCTGCGGAAGTAGCCCACGTCGCTCAGCCGTCGTGTGCCGCGATGTCGCGCGCGACGGTCCCGCGCGCATCAGCCGGCTGAGCTCGCGCCGAGCGGCGGCGCGCAGGCCCGCGGAGAAGTCGGCGTGGAGCTCTGGCTTACGCCCGCATTAGCCCTGCGCGAGCAGCTCCTCGAGCGCCTCGACCCGGAACGGCTTCTTCAGGTGGCCGGCCCATTTCGGGACGCGCCCGCTGGCGCCGGACACGACGACGACGCGGAACTGGCCGAACCTCGGGTGGCGCTCGAGCGCGCCCAGGACCTCCCAGCCGTTGACGTCGTACATCTCGAGGTCGAGCAGGATGAGGTCGGGGACGTCGTGGGCGAGCAGCGCCAGCGCGTCGGCGCCGCTGTCGACGGCGATGACCTCGTAGCCGCGACGCTCCATCACGTCCTGCATCACCTTCAGGATGTCTTCGTCGTCGTCCACGATCAACAGTCGGCCGCGAGCCGGCGCACGCTTGGTCACTGCCATACGGTGCGCACATGCGGGCTCGGTGCCAAGGCGTGAGTCGCTCCTACGCTCGAAAACGTCGGGGAGATCGACCCGGATGGTGCGCCTCGCCGCAGCGCCGCGCGCAGGTGTCGCGAATCCGCACGCCCGGAGCCGCGTGCTACCGTTTCCCGGCATGAGGTCTTCCGCGTTGCTCGTCGTCGTGCTGGCAGGCTGCCAGGGCAACGCGGCGCCGCCGCCGCCGGCCCGCCTCGAGCTGATCGAGGCGCCGGCCACCGGCGACATCGCCGCGTACGTCGCGCCCCAGCGCGCGGCCGCCGCCGCCGACCACAAGACCCTGGTCGTCTATGTCGGGGCGACCTGGTGCGAGCCGTGCCGCCACTTTCACGACGCCGCCGCTGGGCACCAGCTCGACGACCAGTTCGGCCACCTGCGGATCCTCGCCTTCGACGCCGATCGTGATGGCGCCGCGCTCGCCGCCGCCGGCTACCGCTCTCCGATGATCTCGCTGTTCGCGCTCCCCGACGCCGATGGCCGCGCGAGCGGCAAGCAGTTCGGCGGCTCGGTCAAGGGCGACGGCGCCGTCGCGCAGATCGCCCCGAACCTGCGCGCCCTGGTTGCCCAGCCCTGACTGGCTATCTTCGCTTGACGAGGTAGGTGACCGAATTGTGCGCGTCGACCATCACGAGCGCGTTGCCGCCGTTCACCGCCTGGAAGTAGGCCGTGTAGGCCTCGGGGTGGCCCTTGAATCGATCGGTCAGCGTCAGGTGAATGCCGCCGTCGATCGCATAGGCGCCATGGTACTGCTCGCGCGCGAACTTCGCATGGCCGACCGGGCCGGACGCGCTGGACTCGTCGCTCGCGTACCCGCCCTTGCCATCGAACGTGAACTGCTTCGCGATCGACGTCGCGTCGGCGCCAGCCGCGAGCCCGCTGTTCACATAGTAATACGAGACCGACGCGAAGTCCGAGCTCGCCCACGTCCCGGCCAGGCCCTCCCTTGTCACGTTGAAGCTATCGTAGTTACCGAGCTGGCTCAGCTTCTCCCAGTGAAACTCGTCCTGGTGATAGGGGCCAAAGCTGCGCTCGAACGCCGCCTTCGAGTCCGTCACGAACTCGAGGTAGCGATTGCGCGCCTGGTCGTCGTGCAGCTTGAACAGCACCACGTGCACAGTGCGGTTACTGCCCCTCTCGACCGCGTCCGCCTCGGCGAACGTGATCGAGTTGTAGCTCTGGATCGGCTTGATCTCCAGATGGGTGATCGCGCTGTAATGCGGCGCGACCAGCGTCGTCCACGCCGTACGCACGCTGTTCGCGAGCACCGAGTCGTACTTGCTCGTCACCGGATTCGGATAGTGGATGAGCACCTTGCCCGCGTTGCTCGTCACCTCGACCCAGTCCTCCTTCGCGACCCCGACCCACGCCGCCGTCGCCACGGTCGCTGCCGGCACCGGCACCGGCGCTGTCACCGCTGGCCCT
>DASWOO010000281.1:0-3778 GCA_036404335.1 Kofleriaceae bacterium | reverse complement strand
ACAGCGAGCACGGCGGCACTCGGCAAGCGAGGGGAATGGTACCCTGAAGCCGCCGATGCCGAGCCTGCAACGTCACGTGTTCGTGTGCACCAACGAGCGCCCGCCCAACGACCCCAAGGGCAGCTGCAAGGCCCGGGGCGGCAGCGAGGTCCGCGACCGGCTCAAGGCCGAGCTGGCCTCGCGCGGCCTGTCCAAGATGATCCGCGCCAACAACGCCGGCTGCATCGACCAGTGCGAGCACGGCGTGGCGATCGTCGTCTATCCGGAGCAGGTCTGGTACGGAAATGTGACCCCGGACGACATTCCGGAGATCGTCGACAAGCACCTGATCGGCGGCGAGGCGGTGGCCCGGCTGATGATCCCGAGCCAGCCGCACCTCGGCGAGCAGCGCCAGTTCCCGCTGCTGCAGATCGGCAAGAAGTGATCGCGAGGGCGGTGGCGCTGATCGCGCTGATCGGCGGCGTCGCCCACGCGGATCCCGACCAGGCCGCGATCGAGGCCGGCGACGCCAACCTCGCGTCCGACGGCCACCGCACCGGCGTGACCTTCGCGGCCGCGATCGGCCCCGGCCTGATGGTCGGGTTCGGGCTCCAGGACTCGGTCGGCCGCGGCGGCGCGCTGAGCCTGCGGCTCGGCCACGTCGCCGACCCGCGCACGGTGATCACCCTCGAGCTGCAGATCACCGCCGCGCTGCACAAGCTCGCGATCAACAGCGACGCCGCGTCGAACACCGAGACCAACCTCCTGGTCGGCGCCCAGCGCTACGTGAATCCCTCACTCTGGCTCCGCGGCGCGGGCGGCCTTGGCGTCTACAAGGCCGATCAGGTCCAGCTGAGCAACGGCCAGCTCGGCACCCAGACCATCGTCGGCCCGGCCGCGCTGTTCGGGCTCGGCATCGACCTCGCCCGGTTCAAGTCGTCGACCCTCGGCCTCGAATTCGCCGCCGCGCTGATGGTCAGCAGCACCGGCGCTCTGCTGACGACCGCCGCGGACATCAACCTCGCGTTCGACTGACCGCGGGCTACTGCGGGCTGACCTTCGAGAAGTCGCGGGCCCGGCTCATGTCGACCGTGCACCGGCCCGGGCCGGCGCACACCGTCGGGATCGGGTGCGCGGTCGCGGCGGCGAACGTGATGCTGGTACCGGCCGGGTACTTGACCGAGCTCGACAGCTGGTCGATCTGCACGTTGACGTACGGCAGGGTCGACATCGTCGAGATGTGATCGACGTTGGGCCACACGATGCTCGACGTCGCGGCGTCGATCTCGAGGTCGTTGCCGAACAGCTGGGTCGGCGCGATCCGCCAGCTCGCGCTGGCGTCGCGGATCACGATGTCGGCGGCGCCGCTCGCGCGCTCGCGGTTGCCGATCTGGGTCGCGGGGAAGTCGCGGACCCAGAACGCGATCGGATAGCAGCCGGTCGAGTCCTCGGCGTAGCCGCCGCTGCTGAACGCCATCGGCTGGCCGTCGTAGGTCGCGACCACGTCGTCGCCGAGGGTGGCGCAGCCATCGCCGTCGATGTGCAACAGCAGGTTGACCTGGTTGTTGGCGAAGATCTCGACGTGGGTCTCGCCGAAGGTCTTGCTGAGGTCGTTGAGCGAGGTCGAGTTGTCGGTCGAGCATGCGCCGAGCGCCGCGACCGCACCGAGCGAGAGCCAGAGGGTCTTCACCATGCGAGTGATTAGATAGAATCGCCATGACCCTGTCATCAGAGAAACGTCCGACGCACGGCGCCGTTGGCTGCATCGCGGCTGCAGCGGAGCGGGTTTGCCGCGTCGTGCCACCACGGGCGGTTGCGCCACACGCGTTGCGATAGCATCGGGGCCATGAAGACGTTCTCCGGCCGTACGGCCGTGATCACAGGCGCGGCCTCGGGCTTCGGGCTCGAGGTGTCGCGGCTCGCCGCCCACAAGGGCATGAACCTCGTGATGGCCGACGTCCAGGCCGACGTGCTCGACCGCGCCGTCGCCGAGCTCACCGGGCTCGGCGCCCGGGTCGTCGCGGTCCGCGCCGACGTCGCGAAGGCCGCCGACGTCGACGCCATGGCCCGGGCGACCGTCGACGCGTTCGGCGCCCCGCACTTCGTGTTCAACAACGCCGGGGTCGGCGGCGGCGGCCTGATCTGGGAGACCAGCGTCAAGGACTGGGAGTGGGTGCTCGGCGTCAACGTCATGGGCGTGGTCCACGGCGTGCGCGCGTTCACGCCGATGATGCTCGACGCCGCCCGGCGCGACCCGGACTACGAGGGCCACATCGTCAACACCTCGTCGATGGCCGGCCTGCTCAGCGCGCCCAACATGGGCGTGTACAACGTCAGCAAGCACGCGGTGGTCACGCTCAGCGAGACGCTGTACCAGGACCTCAAGCTGGTCACCGACCAGGTCACCGCGTCGGTGCTGTGCCCGTACTTCGTGCCGACCGGCATCGCGGCCAGCGATCGCAACCGGCCGAGCGAGAACGCCGACACGCCGGCGACCCGCAGCCAGCTCGTCGCGCGCGCGATGGGCGAGAAGGCGGTGTCGAGCGGCAAGGTCACCGCGGCCGGGGTGGCGCAGCTGGTGTTCGACGCGCTGGCCGAGCGCCGGTTCTACATCTACAGCCACCCGCAGGCGCTGGGCATCGTGAAGGCCCGGCTCGACGAGGTCACGACCGGGGCCAACCCGAGCGACCCGTTCGCGCAGCGGCCGGAGATCGGCGAGATGCTGCGCAAGGCGCTGCGCGACGCCTGAGCCGAGCCGAACCGAACCGAACCGAACCGTCAGAACCGGACGTCGAGATCGAGGCCGGCGACCGCGAGCACCTCACCGACATCGCCGACGAGCTCAAGGCGATCGCCCCGTAGCGCCCCGGGACGCGGCCGCGCCCGGCAAAAGGCGCTACACCGTCGGGCATGGAATACACCAAGCTCGGCGCCACCGGTCTCGAGGTCTCGCGCATATGCCTCGGCTGCATGTCGTTCGGCGCGCCCGATCGCGGCAGCCACACGTGGACCTTGCCCGAGGACCAGAGCCGCACGGTCATCCAGCAGGCGCTCGAGCTCGGCATCAACTTCCTCGACACCGCCAACGTTTACTCCGACGGCGACTCCGAGGAGATCGTCGGCCGCGCGATCCGCGACTTCGCCCGGCGCGACGACATCGTGCTCGCGACCAAGGTCTACAGCCGGATGCGCCCGGGCGCGAACGGCGCCGGCCTGTCGCGCAAGGCGATCCTGTCCGAGATCGACCACAGCCTGCGCCGGCTCGGCACCGACTATATCGACCTCTATCAGATCCATCGCTGGGACGATCAGACGCCGATCGAGGAGACGCTCGCCGCGCTGGCCGACGTCGTCCGCGCCGGCAAGGCGCGCTACATCGGCGCGTCGTCGATGTTTGCCTGGCAGCTCGCCAAGGCGATCTACACCTCGCGGCTGCACGGCTGGCCCGAGTTCGTCAGCATGCAGGACCACCTCAACCTGCTCTACCGCGAGGAGGAGCGCGAGATGCTGCCGCTGTGCCTCGACCAGAAGCTCGGCGTCATCCCGTGGAGCCCGCTCGCCCGCGGCCGGCTCGCCCGCGGCGCCGACCAGGCGACCGCCCGCGCGGGCGCCGACGCGTTCGCCGATCGCATGTACGACCCGACCGAGGACGCCGACCGCGGCATCATCGACGCGGTCAGCGCGATCGCCCAGCGCCGCGGCATCGCCCACGCCCAGGTCGCGCTCGCCTGGGTGCTGCAGAAGCCCGGCGTGACCTCGCCGATCGTCGGCGCGACCAAGCCGCACCACCTGACCGACG
>DASWOO010000280.1:0-4400 GCA_036404335.1 Kofleriaceae bacterium | reverse complement strand
GCCGAGCGCCTCCTTGATCCCGAGCCGGCGCGGCTGGGGCGGGGCGTCCTTGGGCAGCTTGCGGCCGGTGTCGTCGTCGAGGTACGCCGGCGGCACCAGGCAGGTCAGGTTGACGTGGAAGTTCGACTGCAGCGGCGTGTGCTTGTAGAGGTACGCCATCACCAGCTCGGGGTCGGCGTCCTTCTTGATCTCGAGCACGATGCGCACGTCGGTCGTCGACTCGTCGCGGACGTCGAGCAAGTACGGCAGCTTGCGCGAGATGATGACCTCGGCGATCTTCTCGACCACCGTGCTCTTGGTCAGCGCGTACGGGATCGACGTGATCACCAAGTCGGTGCCGCCGCGCTTGCGCTCCTCGAGCCGATACTCGCCGCGCACGCGGATCGTGCCCTGGCCGTCCTTGTAGATCTGGCGCAGCTCGACCTTGCTGTTGAGCATCTGGCCGCCGGTCGGGAAGTCCGGACCGTCGATGTGCTTCATCAGCTGGACGTGCTCGATGTCGCGGTTATCGGCGAGCGCGATCAGCGCGTTGGTCAGCTCGCGCAAATTGTGCGGCGGGATGTTGGTCGCCATGCCGACCGCGATGCCGGTCGAGCCGTTGACGAGCAGGTTGGGGAACCGCGCCGGCAGAACGAGCGGCTCCTCGGTGGTGCCATCGTAGTTGGGCCGCATGTCGACCGTGTCGAAGTCGAGCTCGCGGAGCAGCTCCATCGCCGGCGGGGCCAGCCGGCACTCGGTGTAACGCATCGCCGCGGCCTCGTCGCCGTCGAGCGAGCCCCAGTTGCCCGAGCCATCGACCATCGTGGCGCGCATCGCCCAGTCCTGGGCCATGCGGACCATCGCGTCGTAGACCGACGAGTCGCCGTGCGGGTGGTAGCGGCCGAGCACGGCGCCGACCACGGTCGCGCTCTTCCTGTGCTTGGCGTCCGGCCGCAGGTGGTTGTCGTGCAGCATGGCGTACAGGATCCGGCGCTGGACCGGCTTCAGGCCGTCGCGGACGTCGGGCAGGGCGCGCGACGTGATGACGCTCAGCGCATAGTTGAGGTAGCGCCGGCGGGCTTCGACCTCGAGCGACGCGTCGATGTCCCCGGACTCGGAGCCTCCACCGCCACCCGCCGGCGAATCGCCGCCTTTCGAGGAAGACTTCTTGGCCATGCCGCGGGCACCTTGCCCCGAGTCGGGGAAAAGTTCTAGTTGTTGGCGCTGGGGCAGATCACCATAGGTGCCGGCCGTAGGGTTGCTCGCCATTTCCTTGGTCCCATTGAAGGCCCGTGATATTGCTGGCCTCCTCGCATGGTCACGAGGCGCAGGACACCGCGCAAGAAAAGGGCAAAACGCGCCGTGCTACCCCTCGGGAGAACAGATCTCCGGTTGGGCGGCCCGCCGGCTCGCCGCACCGGTGGGTGGGTCGCGCTCGTGCTGGGCGCGCTCGTGATCGTCAACCTCTACGTCTTCGTCTGGAACAAGAAGACGTCGGTCGGCGCGATCAAGCGCGAGGCCGAGCGGGCGACGCCGCTGGCGACCCTGCCCAGCCGGCCGCTCGACTCCGGGGTCGTGGCCACGCCGGGCGCGGTGGCGGCGGGCTCGGCCGCGCCGGCGCCCGCGCCGATCGGCCCGCCGGGCACGATCGACGGCAAGGTCGGCAAGACCGACACGCTCGGCCGCGTGCTCAAGAAGAGCGGGCTGACCGCGGCGGAGGCCGACGAGGTGATCCGCGCGCTGTCGGGCACGTTCGACTTCAAGACGATGCGCGCCGGCCAGACCTACAAGATCGAGCGCGGCGCCGACGGCCGGGTCAAGGTGTTCGAGCTGGTGGTGAGCAAGGTCCAGACCGTGCGCGCCGAGCGCGGCCCCGATGGCCTCCTGACCGGTAAGGCGTCCAACTCGCAGACCAAGCTCGAGGTGAAGAGCCTCGGCGGCAAGATCGATTCGTCGCTGTACGCGGCGATCAAGGGCGCGGGCGAGAACGCCGCGCTCGTCGACTTCTTCGTCGACGTGTTCGCCTACGACCTCGACTTCTACAACGACACCCACGACGGCGACTCGTTCCGCGTGGTCGTCGAGAAGCAGCTGCGCGACGAGGAGCCGCACGACTTCATCCGCTACGGCAAGATCCTCGCCGCCGAGTACGCCGGCAAGGCGGGCACGTTCCGGACGTTCTACTTCCGCGACGGCTATTACAACGACGCCGGCGAGTCGTCGGAGAAGACCCTGCTCAAGACCCCGCTCAAGTTCCAGCGGGTGTCATCGGGCTTCGACCGGTCGCGCATGCACCCCGTGCTGCACACGGTGCGCGCGCACCTCGGCATCGACTATGCCGCGCCGGTCGGCACGCCGGTGTGGGCGGCGGCGGCCGGCGTGATCACCCAGCGCGGCGAGGCCGGCGGTGCCGGCAACCTGGTGATGATCAAGCACGACGGCGGCATCGAGACCGCCTACATGCACCTCAGCAAGTTCGCCGACGGCCAGAAGGTCGGGCAGAAGGTCGAGGCCAAGACCGTCATCGGCTACGTCGGGCAGACCGGGCTCGCGACCGGGCCGCACCTGCACTTCGGGGTCAAGCAGAACGGCGAGTTCATCGACCCCAGCAAGCTCGCCCCGGTCCGCACGCACACGGTCGCGGCCAAGGACGTGGCGGCGTTTAAGGCCGAGGTCGGCAAGCTCGAGGCGCAGCTGGCGGCGATCCAGATGCCCAAGCCCGCCACCTGAGATGGCACTTGCCGATGCGTCGCTTCGTCGTCACACTTGAGGGGTGATCAAGCTCGTCGTGGGCATCTTGAAGGGCGCGGTCATCGGCGCCGGGATCGGCTATGGCGCGTTTGCGCTGGACAAGGCGACGGGCTTCTCCAGCCCGTGGCTCACCTATGGAGTGATCGGCGCGCTGGTCGGGCTCATCGCAGGGCGATCGATCTGGTCCCTGATCCGGGACAAGAACGCGACCTCGTGGGTCGGCGTGCTCAAGGCCGGCTTCGGCTTTGGCATCGGCTGCGGCCTGTACGCGCTGGTGTCGCGGGTGTGGAGCCCGGGCGGGACGCTGATGGTCATGGGGCAGAACGCCTTTACCTGGCCGGTGACCCTGGGCGGCGCGATCGGCGCGGTGTGGGGCGGGTTCGTCGAGCTGGATGACGCGATCGGCGCGGATCCTAAAGATGGCAAGGACGCCAAGCCGGCGGCCCGGACCGCGATCAAGCCGTCGCCCGCCAAGAAGCCCACGAAGAACTAAGACCTGGTATTTCGGGATGTTTCGGCGGCCCCGCGGCCGCGGTCCCGATGAAATACTGAGCGGGTGATCGCAGACTCCGAGATCCGCGTCGTGTACGTCGAGGATGACGACCGACTGGCCCGCCTGACCACGCAGTACCTGACGAGCCATCGCATCGAGGTCCACATCGTGAGCCGCGGCGACCAGGCGGTGTCCGAGGTGCTGCGCGTCCGGCCCGACGTCGTGCTGCTCGACCTGATGCTGCCGGGCACCGACGGGCTCGATGTCTGCCGCCAGCTGCGGTCGCGGACCGACGTGCCGATCATCATGGTCACCGCGCGGACCGAGGAGGCCGACCGCGTGCTCGGCCTCGAGGGCGGCGCCGACGACTACGTCGCCAAGCCGTTCCAGTCGCGCGAGCTCCTGGCGCGGATCCGGGCCCAGGCCCGGCGGGCGCGGGGCGATTCGGGGCCGCGTCCCGAGCGGATCGTCGTCGGGAGCCTGGTGATCGACACCACGACGATGCAGGTCGCCGTCGGCGATCGGCCGATCGCGCTGACCACGAGCGAGTTCTCGCTGCTGCACGCGCTGGCCCAGCGCGCCGGCCGCGTGCTCGGCCGCGAGCAGCTGCTGCAGCTGCTGCACGGCTCGACCGACGAGGCGTTCGACCGGTCGATCGACGTGGTCGTGTCGCGGCTGCGCCACAAGCTCGAGGCGGACCCGCGCAACCCGCGGATGCTCAAGACGATCCGCGGCGCCGGCTACATGCTGACGCCGGGCGAGGCCGCGTGACGCTGCGCGCGAGCGTCGGGCGCGGCACCGGGCCGGTGCCGATGTTCCCGCGCCGGGTGCGGTCGCTCGCGACCCGGCTGGTGATGCTCGGGCTGTGTCAGCTCGTGCTGCTGGCGGCGACGGCGATCATCATCTTCATCGCCGAGGGCCCGCACGACGAGGCCGATCCGGAAGAGAAGCTGACCGGGGACGTGGTGGCCCGGCTCGAGGCCATGGTCGACCGACCCGCCGAGCTCGCCGCGACGCTCGACGAGCTGCGCCACCAGCGGGTCGAGATCTCGTTGTACGACGGGCAGCGCCAGCTGATCGCGAGCAACGTCGATCCGTCGCTGGCGATCCCGCCGAAGCCGCCGTGGCGCGGCCGGCACGGCGACCACGGGCCGAACGGCGCCGGCAGCGGCTCGAG
>DASWOO010000279.1:0-5937 GCA_036404335.1 Kofleriaceae bacterium | reverse complement strand
AGATCTGCACCGGCATGGCGGCGCAGGCGGCGATCTCGATCCAGAACGCCCGGCTGGCGACCCGGATCGAGAAGGAAGCGCAGACCCGGGCGCAGATCTCGCGGCTGATCCCGCCCTCCGTCGTGGAGCAGGTGCTGAAGGGCGAGCTCACCATCGAGAAGGGTGGCCGTCAGCAGGAGGTCACGATGCTGTTCTCCGACATCCGTGGCTTCACCACGATGTCGGATGGCCGGCCGCCGCAGGAGATCGTCAACACGCTCAACGAGTACTTCGAGGTGATGGTCGACATCCTCTTCAAGTACACGGGCACGCTCGACAAGTTCGTCGGCGACGAGATCATCGGCCTGTTCGGCGCGCCGATCGCGATCGACGACGCGCCGTTCAAGGCGGTGTCGTGCGCGCTGGCGATGCTGCAGGCGCTCGAGGAGTTCAACCGGACGCGTGCGGCGGAGAACCAGGCGCCGATCCGGATCGGCATCGGCATCAACACCGGCAACGTGATCACCGGGTCGATCGGCTCGACCCGCGCGCTGCAGTACACGGCGATCGGCGACGCGATGAACGTCGCCTCGCGGCTGGTGAACGTCGCCAGCTCGGGCGAGATCATCGTCTCGGAAGACACCCACCGCCACGTCGCGGGCCGGGTCGAGGCGACGGCCCTGCCGCCGGTCAAGGTCAAGGGCAAGGCCGACGAGCTGAAGGTCTACCGGATCACCGGGCTGCGCAACGTGGCGTCGATCATCCCGACCGAGTGGTCGGGGCCGACCAACGGCTAGCAGCCGCGGCCGCGTCAATCGCCGGCGCGGGCCAGCGCCGCGCGCAGCGGGAGCAACGCGTCGCCGTAGCTCGCCGCGCGGGCGGTGTCGCCGCGGATCGGCTGGCGGACCTGCGACGCGCTCGGCGTCCGGACGCTGCGCTCGGCGCGGTGGAACTCGAGGCAGCGCGGGTCGAACGCCAGCTCGCAGAACGCGAGCAAGCCGCGGATCTCGCCCTCGGGATCGGCGACCAGGGCCTCGTACGAGCGGAGGCCGATCCGCGTCGGGTCGAGCGCGCGCCACGTCGCCAGCGCGCGCTCGCAGTCGCGCAGGTACGACGCGAGATCGTCGAAGTCGCACGAGAAGTGCGGCAGCCGGTAGAAGTACTGCTTGTAGCAAGACCACGCGACCTCGAGCGGATCGCGCCGGGTCTCGATCATCTTCGCGCCCGGCAGCATCGCGCGCAGGACGCCGGCGTACTTCCAGTTCTCCGGGAGCTTGTCGGTCAGCCGCGGCCGCCGCTCGCGCCACCGCGCGGTGCGCGCGAGGTAGTCGCGGCCGAGCCGGTGCCAGTCCTCCGCGGTCGCCGCGCCGACCCACGCCGGGAACGCCGCGCCCCGCCGCCGGCTCTCGCCCGCGATGATCGCGTCGAGCTCGGGCAGCTCGCTCGCGCCCTCGACCTCGGGGTGCGCCGCGAGGATCTGCTCGAACAGCGTCGAGCCCGAGCGCGGCAGGCCGACCAGGAAGATCACCTCGCAGCCGAGCGCCGGATCGATCGGCGCCGGCAGCGGATCGCACGCCGCGATCAGCGCGTCGGTGAACGCGCGGTGGCCGGCGGCGTTCCACTTCGCGACCCGCTGCAGCCGCTGGTTGGCGTCGGTCAGCGCCGCGAACGCCTCGGCGTAGCGGCCCTGGTCCTCGCACAGCTTGCCGAGCGCGTAGCCCATGCCAACCCGGTCCGGCTCGCGGACCTCGGGCCGCTGCAGCTGCGCGGTGAGCTGCGCGCGATCCGCGTCGGTCATCGGTCGGGTCTTGATGTTGCCGAGGCCGCGCCACGCGTCGCCGCACGCCGGATCGACGCGCAGCGCCGCGCGATACGCCGCCGCGGCGTCGTCGAACTTGCCGACATAGGTCAGCGCGTCGCCGGCCAGGACGTGCGCCGGCACGAGCTTGGGGTCGAGCAGCCGCGCCTTGTTGAGCGCCTGCAGCGCCGGCTCGGTCCGGCCCTCGAGCTGCAAGTTGCGGCCGAGGTTGAACCACGGCATCGGCGCCTTGGGCGCGAGCTTGGTCGCCCGCCGCCACGCCGCGAACGCCGCCTCGCGATCGCCGGCGTCGTACATCGCCCCGGCGAGATCGCTGAGCAGGATCGCGTCGCTCGGCCGCAGCGCCTGCGCCCGCTCGAACACCGCCCGCGCCTCGGCCGGCCGGCCCAGGCGGGACAGCCGCACGCCCGACAGCCGCAGCGCCTCGGGGTGGTCCGGCACCGACGCCAGCACCGCCGCGAGCGCTGCGTCCGCCGCGTCGAGCTGACCATCGCGGATCGCCCTCGCCGCCTCGTGCATCCGCGGCACCAGCGCGGCCGGCAACCCGGCCAGCCGCGGATCGACCGCCCCGCCCTTCATCCGGCGATGGTCAGGCCCATCTGGGCGCGCACGGCGAAGAACTCCTCGGAGATCGAGTACAGCACGAGCTCCTTGATCTTGTCCTTCACCTGCGGTCCGCCGACCACCACCGGCTCGGCCGACACCACCCGCGCCGCGACCTCGAGATCACCGCACACCACGAAGCCCGCGCGATGCGACGTGGCGTCGACCGCGTAGCCCCACTTGGCGAGGTTGATCTCGGTCTGCGCCTGCATGAACCGGGCGACGACCGCGCCGAGCTGCTCGAGCATCTGCGGCGGCACGCGCCGCTGCATCTCGGGCAGGTACTGCTGCACCAGCTGCACCATGTCGGGCGGCACCGGGAACCGGGGCTGCACCATCACGATCGCCGACAGCACCACGACCTTGAGCTCGGTGTTGGTCGGCAGCAGCATGCGCAGGTAGTACTCGGGGCGCATGAACGTCAGCCGGCGCGCCGACAGGAACGCGATCTCGCGCTCCTGCTTGCCCTGCAGCAGGTGCGGCCGGACGACGAACGACGGGCACAGCTCGTTCTTCTCCATCGCGTTGGCGAGCTGGATGTCCGCGGGCTTGTTGTCCTCGACGAGGAACACCTCGGGGGTGGGCACGTTGAGGATCTGGGTCACGTAGTAGAACAGCTTCGAGAACATCAACGGATCGCCCTGCAGCTGGCGGCGGTCCTTGCGCTTGATGCCGAACTCCTTGTGCGGCGCGGCCTTCATCGCGGCCACGCCCTGCCAGACCGCGCCGAAGATCGCGCTGATGTAGCGGTTCTCGTCGGGGTGGATCAGCTTGGACCAGGTGTCCGGGGTCATGACGTTCTTGGCCTTGACGAGCCCGCGCGGCTTGTACTGCTCGTAGAACTGCAGCTCGTCGGGGTCGGCCTTCTTGAGGAACGCCAGGGTGTTACAAACGCACCAGGTCTTGTCGTACTGGTGCGCGTCCATGTAGATGCGGCGCAGGGCCTTGTACGAGTCGTACTTGAACGGCTCGTTGCGCAGCATCCGCATGTGCTGCTCGATCGCCTTGTCGGTGTAGTCCGGGCCGGCGACCAGGTACAGCTCGGCGAGGATCTCGGCGCGGTCGGTGCCGTCCGCGCGCATCTCGTTGCGCGGATCGAGCTGCTGCGCGATCTCGAACGCCTGGGTCGCCGACTGGTAGTGCTTGAGCCGCGAGCGATAGATCTCGCCCAGGCCGTCGAACAGCCCGACCTGGATCTTCTGGAACGTCGGCGTGCCCTGCTTGGGCATGCGCTTGATCATGTCGCGGTACGCGCGCTCCTGGCCCTTCCAGTCGCGCTTGGTGGTCAGCACCTTGTCGATCGACTCGAACGACTTGAGGGCGCGCGGGATCATCGCGTCCGGCAGCCGCTCCGGGTTCAGGAAGAAGTTGTCGAGGGCCTTGTTGTAGTAGTCGACCGCGTCGTCGAGCGACTTGAGCTCGTCGCGGCACACCGTCGCCGCGGCGTGGTAGTACGCGCCGCGCCGGACCGAGTCGGGCTCGAGCGCGATGAACCGCTCGATGGTCTCGACCGCCTTCTTCCACTGCTTGGTCTCGGTGTAGAGGTCGAGCACCTTCTGCAGCAGCTGGTGATCGTCGGGCGAGGTCTCGAGCGCCTCGAGGTACGCCGCGGTCGCCTTTTGCGGGTTCTGCAGCTTGTCGTAGTAGATGCCGCCGACCTCGTCGAGCAGCTGGGTCTTCTCGCGGGTCGACGACGACACCATCAGGCCGCGCATCGCGTGGACCACGGCCTCCCAGTCGCCCTGCTCGCGCTGCAGGTCGATCACCGCCTCGAGCGTGTCGCGGTGCGCCGGATCGATCTCCAGCGCCTTCTCGAACATGTTGAGCGCCTTCTTGCGCTCGCCGAGGGCCTGGCGAACCATGCCGAGCCGGTTGTAGATGCGGACGACGTCCGCCTCGCCCTGACCGTCGCGGTGCTGGACCAGGATGGTCTGGTAGATCTTCCCGGCGTTGTCGTAGTCCGACATCTTGAACATCAGGTCGGCGCGGCCGATCAGCGTCGGCAGATACGTCGAGTCGATGTCGTAGGCGGCCTTGTAGTAGCCCAGCGCCTTCTGGTGATCGCCCAGCTCGTCGGCGGTCCGCGCGGCGCGGTAGTACAGCTCGTTGAGCTCGCGCGGGTCGGCGTGGAGCTGGCCGACCTTGCGGCACAGCATGTCGATGACCGGCGATAGCTCGGTCCACTGCTGCGACTGGAAGTACAGGTCGGCGAGCGGCCGGCCGGCCTCGACGTGCTCGGGGTCGAGCGCGATCACGGCCGCGTACAGCTGCTTGGCCGCGTCGCCCTGGCGCAGCTTGTCCTGGTAGATCCGCGCCGCCTCGAACAGCAGGCGGACCTTGTCGATCGCCACCGGGGTGTAGCTCTCGGCGCGCACCATCATCTGGGCCGCCTTGAGCCAGTCGCCGCGGTCCGAGTACTGCTTGGTCAGCGCCTCCATCGTCGGCACGTGGCCGGGATCGATGGCGAGGCCGCGCAAGAGATTTGCCTCGGACGCATCCGCGTCACCCAGCTGGGTGTACTGGATGCGGCCCATCCGCCAGTACAGGTCGACCTGCTTGCGCGGGTCGCCGGTCATCTGCGTCAGGTGCGCCATCATGTCGACGGCGCGGTCCCACTCGCTGATCTTCTCGTACAGCCGGCCGAGGGCATCGAGCGCGCGCTGCTCGTCCGGATCGAACTGCAGGACGTCGGTGTAGGCCTCGACCGAGCGATCGACGTCGCCCAGGTTCTGGTCGTAGATGACGCCCATCGCGACGTACAGATCCACGCGGGTCTGGACGTCGGTCGTCGCCATGATGTGGTTGCGGTAGGTCTCGACCAGCGCCTCCCACTTCGCGGCCTGCTGGTACAGGCGCGCGAGCTCGCGGTAGGCGTTGTAGTTGCGGTTGTCGAGCGCGACGATCTTCTCGAGCGACTCGGCCGCGCGGTCGAGCTTGCCGAACCGCTCCTCCCAGGCCGCGGCCATGCGCTCGTACAGCGAGATCTGCTCGCTGTCCGACGGCGACGCGTCGAGCTGGGCCTCGAGGACCTCGAGGTACTTCTCCGACTGGTTGGTCTTCTCGTACAGCTGCTCGAGGGCGCGCAGCGCGGTCAGGTTGGTGTGCTCGACCTGGAGCACGGTCTGGTACGCGGTGATCGCCTGGCCGGCGTCGTACAGCCGCAGGTCCCAGATCTGGCCGATCTCGAGGCGCAGCTTGACGATCGCCGCGTCGTCGGTCTCGAGCTCGGCGCGCCGGGTCAGCACGTCGATCAGCGGCTCCCACTGCTCGGTCCGGCGGTACAGCCGGTCGAGCGCGGTCAGCGCCGGGCGCGACGCGTTGTCGTAGTTGAGTGCCTGCTGGTAGGCATGGATCGAGCCGCCCAGGTCCTGCATCTGGCGCTCGAGCAGCTCGGCGAGCTGGATGTACAGCTCGGTCTTCTTCTCGGGCGCGTGCTCGACGGCCGCGTGGCGCTGCAGGGTCTCGATCAGCTCGCTCCACGAGCCGCGCTTGCGCTGCAGCTCGGCCATGCCGGCGAGCGCGCCGGTGTGGCTCGG
>DASWOO010000278.1:0-6497 GCA_036404335.1 Kofleriaceae bacterium | reverse complement strand
GTTCGCGATCGACGAGGGCGATCCAGACTACTCGATCGAGATCCTGCCGGGCGACACGGTCGGCTCGGGCGCGACGCCGCGGTTCGCCGACGCCGGCGAGGAGGGCTGGCCGATCAGCGACGAGTCGGGCGCGCACGACCGGCCGACGCGGGAGGGCCTCGAGCTCGAGCTGCTCGCGGCCGCGCAGGCCGGGGTGGACCCGGCGCCCCCCGAGGAGAGCGACGGGATCAGCTTCGACTCGGCGACCCGCGAGTATCCGGGCGGGGCGGGGCGGCCGGCGACCTCGCTCCTGCACGAGGGCCTGCCGGCGCCGGACGCCGGGGACTTCGAATCGGCGTACGAGACCCCGCCGTTCGGCACCGCGCGCGACCTGCAGACGCCGCAGGACTTCGGCTCGCAGCTGACCGACGTCCGGCGCCGCGACCTGGGCTTCGTCAAGCCATCGCAGCCGGGGATCACGCCGCCGCCCGCCGAGCCCGCCGAGCTCAAGATGACGCTCCGCACGCCGCCGGGGCCGACCCAGGTCGGCGGGCCGGTGCCGCTCACCGACAGCAAGGTGCCGGCGTCGCGCTCCAGCGATCCGCACCGGGCGACGACGTCGAACGGCGACGACGGCCCGGAGAGCGCGATGGTCGCGACCGGCGCGGCCCCCACGATCGAGATGAGCGACCCGCTGGGCGACGGCTCGGCGTACGACTCGCTCGACCTCGAGCTGTCGGTGTCGTCGGATCCGGCGATCGCCCTCGATCTGGTCGGCCGGGCCCAGACCCACCAGGCCCGGCCGGGCGACACCGCGTCGCGCATGCTCGGCGAGGCGTCGGTCGACCGCCTGTTCGACAACGACGACGACGACTTCAACCCGCCGGCGCCGGACCTGTCGGAGTCGTTCGCGGACGTGCTCGACGACGAGCCGGCGCCCACCCCGGCGCCGAGCCCCGGCCGGAGCCCGAGCATGATCGATCCGGTCGCGACCGCGGCCAAGGCCGCGCAGATCATCGCGGCGGCGCGCGCGGCACGGCTGTCCGGCGCGCACGACGCAGCCGACGACGCGGCGGACGACGAGCCCGAGCACGACCCGCTCGATCTGCTCAAGACCCTGCCGGTGCCCAGCAAGCCGCGCACCCCGACCACGCCGACGTCGCCGACCCGCGACCTCGAGGACCGGCCGACCCGCGAGATGCCGCCCGAGCCGCGGCCGACCTCGATGATCCCGCAGATGACCCGCGACTTCGCCGATCTGCAGCGCCCGGCCGAGCTGCCCGCGGTCGGCCGCACGCCGAGCCGGCCGCCGCTCACGACCAACCCGCCGATCGCGAGCGGCCCGCTGCCGGTCGCGTCGAAGAGCTCCGGCATGATCCCGGCGCTGATCGCGACGCCGTCGGGCCAGTTCCGCGCGGTCCAGCCCGGCGACTCGGCGATGATCGCCGCGCCGACCCGCGACCTCGGCCTGCGCGGCCGGCCACCGACCGAGGACGAGCCGACGACCGAGCTCGACGCCGCCAAGATCCGCGCCGCCGCGCCGCCGCGCCGCGATGCCCGGCCGACCTTACCGGGGCTCGATCCGATCGACGCGCAGAGCGCCGAGATCCTCGAGGAGATCGACCGCGGCGCGCCGACCAGCGAGACCCGCGAGGATCGCACCCGCCGGCGGATCTCGACGCTGATCGAGCGCTCGGCCGAGTGGAGCCGCGCCGGCGACGTCGAGCGCGCGGTGACCGCGGTCGACCTCGCGCTGTCCGAGGATCCCAACAGCGCGCTCGCCCAGAAGCTGATCCACCGAAACCGCGACACGATCCTCGGCGCGTTTCAGAGCTTCCTCGGTGACCTCCAGCGGATCCCGGCGCTGGCCCGACCGCTGCACGAGCTCGGCTCGGCGCCGATCAGCCCGCGCGCGGCATTCTTGCTATCGCGGGTCGACGGCACGCTGTCGCTCGACGAGATCCTCGACGTGTCGGGGATGCCGCGGCTCGAGGCATACCGCTATCTGTGCCAGCTGTTCCTGCGCGGCATTCTGCGCTGAGCTCGATCCGTGTTACCTACGCGGCTATGACGCGCAAGGTCGTGCTTGCTTACTCCGGTGGTCTCGACACCTCGGTCGCGGTCCGCTGGATCGCCGAAACCTATGGTTGCGAGATCGTTTGCTACTGCGCCGACGTCGGCCAGGACGAAGATCTCGAGGCCGCCCGCCAGAAGGCGCTCGCGGTCGGTGCGCAGAAGGCGCTGATCGGCGACCTGCGCCTCGAGTTAGTGCGCGACTACGTGTGGCCGGCGCTGCGGGCCGGCGCGCTGTACGAGGGTACCTACTTGCTCGGCACCTCGCTGGCCCGGCCGTGCATCGCCAAGGGCCTGATGGACGCGGTGGCCGCCGAGGACGCCGACGCGATCGGCCACGGCGCGACCGGCAAGGGCAACGATCAGGTCCGGTTCGAGCTCGCCGCGTACCACTTCCGGCCGGGCATCAAGATCATCGCGCCGTGGCGCGAGTGGCAGTTCAAGGGCCGCCGCGAGCTGATCGAGTACACCCAGAAGCACGCGATCCCGATCGAGGCCACCGCCGACAAGCCGTACTCGGTCGACCGCAATCTCCTGCACACCAGCTACGAGGGCGGCGTGCTCGAGGATCCGTGGCGCGAGCCCGATCCGGCGATGTTCCAGAAGACCCGCGCCGCCGAGGACGCGCCGGCCACGCCGCGGATCCTCGAGCTCGAGCTCAAGCACGGCGACGCCGTCGCGCTCGACGGCGAGCGGCTCGGCCCGGTCGAGATGCTGACCCGGCTCAACCAGATCGCGGGCGAGCACGGCGTCGGCCGGGTCGACCTGGTCGAGAACCGGTTCGTCGGCATGAAGTCGCGCGGCGTCTACGAGACCCCGGGCGGCACCGTGCTGCACGCGGCGCGCTCGGCGGTCGAGTCGCTGACCCTCGACCGCGAGGTGCTCCGGCTGCGCCAGGATCTGATGCCGCGCTACGCGGGCCTGGTCTACAACGGCTTCTGGTTCGCGCCGGAGCGCATCGCGCTGCAGTCGCTGATCGACGACATCTCCAAGCCGATCACCGGCACCGTGCGGATCAAGCTGTACAAGGGCGCGCTGACCGTGCTCGGCCGCAAGGCGCCGCGCAGCCTGTACCGGCCGGACATCGTCACGTTCGAGGAGGACTCGGTCTACGATCAGCGCGACGCGCAGGGCTTCATCAAGCTCAACGCGCTGCGCCTGCGGATCCAGAGCGAGCTCAACAAGTGAGCGCGGCGGTCATGACCAGGGCGTCCTCGCCGTGGTCCTGGCCGTTCTGCTGGTAGTAGCCGCGCCGGGTGTGGACGGTGCGGAACCCGGCGCGCTCGTACATCGCGATCGCCGGGGTGTTGCCGCGGCGGACCTCGAGGGTCGCCAGGCCGATCCACTGCGCGCGCGCGTGGTCGAGCGCGTGGCCGAGCAGCCGGCCGCCGATCCCGCCGCGGCGGTGATCGGGGTGCGTGGCGATCGCCAGGATGTGGACCTCGCCGCGCGGATCGCCGGGGCGCGCCGCCGGGTCGGGCACCAGCCAGTAGTTGCAGAACCCGACGACGCGGTCGCGGGCGCGGGCGACGTCGAGCCGCGCCAGCTCGCGGGTCAGCTCGGCCTCGAACGTCGCGCGCGGCCACGGCTGGGGGAACGAGTGCCGCTCGATCTCGTCGATCGCGTCGAGGTCGGCGGCGGTCGCGGCCGCGATGATCACGCTGCCATCACGCGGTCACGGCGCCGGCTTGACGACCGCCTGGATCGCGCGCCACAGCGAGTCGACGCCCTCGTTGGACTGGGCCGACACCGCGAGCGGCGCGCGGGTCAGCGACAGCCCCTGCTTGGCGCGCATGACCTCGAGCGTGCGCTTGTTCTTGGGCAGCTTGTCGGCCTTGGTCAGGGCGACGACGACCGGGATCTCGTGCTGGGCGAGCCACGGCACGAAGTCGAGCTCCTCGTCATGCACGCCGCGCCGGATGTCGATCAGCAGCACCACGCCGGCGAGCGACGTGCGCTCGGACAGGTAGCCCTCGATCAGCGGCCGCCAGCTCTCGCGCATCGCCTGGTGGACCTGGGCGTAGCCGTAGCCGGGCAGGTCGACCAGGTGGAACTTCTCGTCGATCACGAACCAGTTGACCAGCCGGGTCCGGCCGGGCGTGCGCGAGGTCCGCGCCAGCCCCGAGTGCCCGACCAGGGTGTTGATCAGCGTCGACTTGCCGACGTTGGACCGGCCGACCACGGCGATCTCGGGGAGGCTGGGCGGCGGGAACCCGGCCGGCTGGGCGGCGGAGATGAGGAAGCGAGCGGCGACTTTGGACATAAGGGCTCGGGCGAGGCGGCCTAGCGACGGAGCGGATGGACGGGGGCCGTCGGGTCGAACGGTGTACCGCGAGTCGCCGTGCGATGGCACGCCAGGCAGACCGCCTTGCGCGCCGCCGGGGTCGACAGGTCGGCCAGGCCGAGCGCGCGGGCGACGGGTGGATCGCGCATCAGGTCGTCGGCCGCGTACGCCGCGCCGGCGCCGTGGCACGCCTCGCAGCCGACCTCGACGGCGATCGCGGGCCCGGCCGGGGCCTCGCCGGTCGCGTGGCAGCCCAGGCATCGGCCCTCGGGCCGGCCGGGGAATCGCGCGCGGGTCAGCGCGTGCGGCGTGGTCTGCCACGCGGCGAGCTCGGCCGGGTGACAGCTGCCGCACGCCGCGCTGCCGGTCCAGTCGCGGCGCGCGCCGCGCGCGGTGCCGAGCAGGATCGCGATCCAGGCCAGGACGTGCGCGGCCCGGGTCTGGTGAAGCGCCATCGCGGACAAGCTATCCCGAACTCGGGGCCGTGTGGTACCCACAGCCTCGTGGCCGTGCACGTGATCGGGCTGACCGGCGGCATCGCGTCGGGCAAGACCAGCGTCGCCGCCTTGCTCGCCGCGCGCGGCGCCGCCGTGGTCGACGCCGACCAGCTCGCGCGCCAGGTGGTCGAGCCCGGCCAGCCGGCGCTCGCCGAGCTGGTCGCGCGGTTCGGCGCGGCGATCCTCACGCCCGATGGTCAGCTCGACCGCAAGCGGCTGGGCGCGATCGCGTTCGCCGATCCGGCCGCGCGCGCCGACCTTGGCCGGATCACCCACCCGCGGATCGCGGCGGCCAGCGCGGCGGCGATCGCGACCTGGGCCGACGCCGGCGCCGACGTCGTGTTCTACGAGGCCGCGTTGCTGGTCGAGAACCGGTCGCACACCGGGCTCGCGGGGTTGATCGTCGTCGCCGCGCCGGCCGAGGTCCAGCACGCCCGGCTGGTCGCGCGCGACGGGCTGTCGGCCGACGACGCGCACGCGCGGATCGCTGCGCAGCTGCCGCTGGCCGACAAGCTCGCGGTCGCGACCTGGGTGATCGAGAACCTCGGCGAGCGCGGCGCGCTCGAGGCCGAGGTCGCGCGGGTCGTCGCCGAGATCGAGGCCACGTACGGGCCGGTCCGGGTGCCGCGGATCCCGCGCGCCGCGTCGCAGTCCGACGTCGCCGGCCGGACCCGGGTCGCGCGCCCGGCGAGCCTGGTCACCGGCTTCCCCGGGCTCGCCGCGCGGCGGATGATCCGGCAGCTGCTCGACGCCGAGCCCGGCGCCCGGATCTATGTCCTCGCCGGCGCCGCGCACGCCGCCGAGGCCGGCGCGTTCGTCCGCGGCACGGCGGGCGAGGTCCTGGCCGGCGACGTCGGCGACATGGACCTCGGGCTGTCGAGCGCCGAGTACCGCGCGCTGTCGCGCGAGCTGACCTGGATCCATCACCTGGCGAGCACCGGGCTGTCCGGGGTCGACGAGGCCACCGCGCGCCGGATCAACGTCGGCGGCACGCGGACGGTGCTCGACCTGGCGCGCGACGCGACCCGGCTCGAGCGCGTGGTCCACTGGTCGACCGCGATGGTGTCGGGCGATCGCAAGGGCACGGTCTACGAGGCCGAGCTCGAGCACGGCCAGAAGCTTCGCAACGCCTACGAGCGCACGAAGCTCGAGGCCGAGCGCCTGGTCCGCGCGGCGATGCACCAGCTGCCGATCACCGTGGTCCGCCCCGGCATCATCGTCGGCGACAGCCGCACCGGCGAGATCGACGCGTTCGACGGCCCGTACTACCTGATGACCCTGATCGCGACCAACGAGTCGGGCGTCCGGCTGCCGCTGCTCGGCCGCAGCGCGGCGCCGCTCCACCTCGTGCCGATCGATTACGTCGTGGAAGCGGCGTGGCACGTCGCGCGCAGCGAGCACGCGGCGGGCCGGACCTTCCACCTGGTCGACCCGGCGCCGATGGCGGCGCGCGCGGTGTTCGAGGGCGTCGCCGAGCACGCCCGGACCGAGAAGCCGCGCGGCCACATCCCGCGGCCGATCGCGCGCGCGGTGCTCCGGACCTCCGGCCTGGCCCGGCTCGGCCGCGGCCCGCTCGCCGTCCTCGACGTGCTCGACCACGCCGTGCGCTACGACCAGAGCCAGACCATCGCCGCCCTCGCCGGCACCGGCGTCCGCTGCCCGCC
>DASWOO010000277.1:0-6641 GCA_036404335.1 Kofleriaceae bacterium | reverse complement strand
ATCGTCGCCTTCTCGACGCGACCGCTGGCGGCGAGTGCCTTGCCTGTCTGGAGCGCCTTGAGCGCCGTCTGCGTCGCGGCGTCGACGGTTCCAGTGGCGGTGAGAGCATGCCCGAGATCGATCAGCGCGCGCTGCACCTTCGTGACCGCGATGCCCTTGGCGCCCGCATCGAGCAGCTTCTTGCCCTCGGCGACCGCAGTCAGGTCCGCGTCGCCGGCGAACCTCGGCGAGCTCAGCGGGCCCGCCGACGGCGCTTCCATCGGCGCGTCGGTTGGCTCGATCTCGCGATACGCATCCTCGACCAGTGTGCGCTTGCCAACCGCCTGGTTGGCGTGGCCCGCCGACGTTGTACTACTCGTGCCGTGGCTCCCTCTCGCGACCTCATGCCCCATCGATGCAGGATATCACGGCGCACGGGCGCGAACGTCGAGTGACGAAAGCTTCCGGGGCGGAGCGTCTCTTATGGCCGATGCAGCCGACGAAGCCCGCTGCTCGTCGAGCCGCAGAGGCCGCGCGGTCAGGCCGGCTGGGATCCGCCGGCGTAACCGCTGGCACTACCGCAGTATAAATACCATTTGACACAATCCTCACTCGGCGACCCAGCCCGCTGATCAGCTGCGCTTGATAGTGGGGTCAGCACGTTCGCCGACGCGATTGTGGGCGGCCGCGCTGCCCACAAGGGGCGAGGGCTGCGCATCGAGCGTGTACGCGTAAGCCACGGTCGAGGTAGAACACCGCGAGCGTCGCACTCCTGACAGCTTCACGCACACACCCGATCTCGACGGCCCGTGCAAAGCCGTGTTTGTCCGCTGTCCGGCCGGATTCCGGACAGCCGTCCGGTAGCCGGACATTCGCGGTCGCCAAGCCGTTGATCGGACGGCGACCGGCGCTGGCGCGCGGCGTGCTGCATCGCGCCGCGTGGTCATCATCAAGTCCTGCACCCTGGTCGGCATCGACGCCGCGCTCGTCGATGTCGAGTGCGTGCTCGATCGCGGCCTCCCGCAATATTCGGTCGTCGGGCTGCCGGCGACGTCGGTCAAGGAGGGCGCGACCCGGATCCACAGCGCGCTCAAGGCGATCGGCCTGGACATGCCGCTCAAGCGGGTGACGATCAACCTGGCGCCGGCCGATCTGCGCAAGCCCGGGTGCAGCCTCGACCTGCCGATCGCGCTGGCGGTGCTGACCGCCGAGGGCCTGCTCGAGCCGAGCGCGCTCGACGGCCGGCTCGTGGTCGGCGAGCTCGGGCTCGACGGCGACATCCGCAAGGTCCGCGGCACGCTCGCCGCCGCGATGCTGGCCCGCACCCGCGGTCTGCGCGGCGTGATCGTGCCCGCGGCGTGCGCCGGCGAGGCCGACGTCGTCGATGGCCTCGAGGTCCACGGCGTCCATCACCTCGGCGACCTGATCGGCGCGCTGCGCGGGACCGAGCCGCTCCGCCCGCGGGTCCCGGCGCTGCCGCCCGGCCGGCGCGGCCTGCCGATCGACATGTCCGAGGTCCGCGGTCAGCACCTGGCGCGCGCGGCGATCGAGGTCGCGGTCGCCGGCGGTCACAACCTGCTGCTGTCCGGGCCGCCCGGCACCGGCAAGACCATGCTCGCGCGCCGCATCCCCAGCGTGCTGCCCGAGATGACCCGGGTCGAGGCGCTCGAGACCACGAAGATCTATTCGGCGCTCGGCCAGACCGAGGGCTTTCACCACGGGCTGGTCGACGCCCGGCCGTTCCGCGCGCCGCATCACACGATCTCGCCGGCGGCCCTGCTCGGCGGCGGCTCGCCGCCGCGGCCCGGCGAGATCTCGCTGGCCCACAACGGCGTGCTGTTCCTCGACGAGCTGCCCGAGTTCGCGCGCGCCTCGGTCGAGGGCCTGCGCCAGCCGCTCGAGGACCGCGCCGTCGCGATCGACCGGGTCCACGGCGCGCTGCGCCTGCCGGCGTCGTTCCTGCTCGTCGCCGCCGCCAACCCGTGCCCGTGCGGCTGGCGCGACTCGGCGCTGCGCGAGTGCGTGTGCGGTCCCGGCGCGCTCGATCGCTACCAGCAGCGCATGTCGGGGCCGCTGCTCGACCGGATCGACTTGCAGGTCTACGTCCAGCCGGTGTCGCTGCGCGAGCTCCGCGACGCCGCACCGGGCGAGCCCTCGGCGGCGATCCGCGCCCGGGTCGTCGCCGCGCGCGACCGCCAGCGCGCCCGGCTCCAGCCGTGGAACCTGCACTGCAACGCCGAGATGACCAGCGCGGCCATGCGCGCGACCTGCCCGCTCGACACCGCCGCCGAGCGGACGCTCGCCGAGCTGGTCGAGCAGCGCCGGACGTTCACCGCCCGGTCGATCGATCGGCTGATCAAGGTCGCGCGCACCGTCGCCGACCTGGTCGGCCAGGACCAGATCGACACCGATTGCCTGATCGAGGCGGCGGGCTTCCGCGACCGCGATCCCGCCGCGGATCTGATCACCACCACGTGATGCCATGCCGTCGTTCGACCACGAGATCCTCGTTCAGTTGTTCCGCAACGCGCCCCGGCTGGCGACCGAGCTGCTGCGGATCTGCACCCGCACGACGCTGGACGCAGCAACGGCCCACCTCGGCTCGATCGATCTGTCACAGATCGCGCCCACGGCGTATCACGCCGATGTGGTCGTGCTCCTGCGCGATGATCCAGGCCGGATCGTCACGGGAATCATCATCGAGGTTCAACTCCAGATCGATCGTAACAAGCTCCGGAGCTGGCCGGCATACGTAGCTAACCTGCGATCAGACCATAACTGCCCTGCAATACTCCTCGTGATCGCGCCCGACCCACGAGTCGCAACGTGGGCCAAGCAATCGATCGATCTCGGCCATCCAGGCTTTCAGCTCACGCCGATCGTTCTCAGTTACGACGACATCCCCTACATCTACGATCGCAAGACAGCATCAGACCTTCCCGAGATATCGATGCTCTCCACACTGGCTCATCGCGAGAGAGATCTCGGAGAGGTTGCCTTGAAGGCAATCAGGAGTGTGCGACCGCCGTTTCGCAAATTATACTTGGAGGCGTTGCAGACCGTTTTCGGTCGTCGCACACCACGCAGACCTTGGAGAATCCGATGAGCGATCTCAACGCGGTGTACGAGCTCGACGCGAACCTCAGAGAGGCATGGCGAGCTTGCGTCGAACATACAGAGCGCGAGCTGAATCAGCTCAGGACATCCGCTGTGACGCTTGCCGAGCACAAGGGCCTGATCGTCGACGATATCGACCGGGAAGCGCTCACGGTCGTGATCTCTTCGCAGGCGCTTGCCAAGCTCGTCGTGATGCTCGCCGTGGTCAGCGACGTCGAAGAGGTCCGCGAGGTGTGGACCAGCTTCTTTCGCAGCGAGTTCGGCAGGATCGACTATCGCCTGCGCGTCGAGATCCGGCGCTTCGTGAAGCAGCGCCAGGAGTCAGCCGACCGTCAGCCCCGATAGGCGGGGCTACTCGTAGACGTACGCGGCGCCCGCGACGCCCGCGGCGTTGCTCGCCTGGTCGCCGTTGATGCCGGTCGCGGCGCCGGACTCGAACGGCGCGCCGACGGCGAGGCTGCCGCCGGTGCTCGACAGCGAGACGCTGCGGCCGAAGAAGTCGTTCGTGTTGGTGTTGGTCGCCTTGATGTACGACTGCTGGGTCCAGGCGGTGGCGCCGCGGACAAACACGTAGGCCGCGCCGGAGAACCCGGCGTCGATCCGCGACTCGTCGCCGCCGACGCCGGTCGCGCCGCTCGACTCGCCCCACGCGCCGACCGCGAGGCGCTGGCCGTTGGTCGACAGCGAGACGCTGTAGCCGAAGAACGCGTTGCCGCGCGCGTGGACCGAGCGCAGCGACGCCGACTGCGCCCAGGTGGTGCCGGTGCGCGAGAACACGTAGGCCTCGCCCGCGGCGGCCGTGCCGGCGATCACGACGTCGGCGCCGACCGCGACGGTCGAGCCATCGCCCGACACCGAGACCGAGAAGCCGAAGTCATCGGTGGCCTTGCCGTCCGCGGCCTTGAGGTAGCCCTGCTGCGTCCAGGTGTCGCCGGCGCGCACGAAGACGTAGGCCGCGCCCTCGCCCGCCGCCGAGTTGTCGGTCGGGTCGGTGGCGCTGCCGCTCGCCTCGTGGTTGGCGCCGACGGCGAGCGTGGTGCCGTCGGTGGACAGCGCGACGCTCTGGCCGAAGTTGTCGTCGTCGTCGCCGTTCGAGGCGGTGACCGTGGCCTGCGCCGCCCAGGCGTTGCCGGTGCGCGTGAACACGTAGGCCGAGCCCTTGCCGCCGAGCGCGCCGACCGCGAGGCTCTTGCCGTCGCCGGACAGCGACAGCGACGCGCCGAACTGGTCGTTCGCCGCCGGCGCCGTGGCCTTGAGGTACGCCTGCTGCGACCACGCGCCGTTGCTGGCGCCGAACACGTAGACCGCGCCGGCGCCCGACGTGGTGTTGTCGGCCTGGTCGGTCGTGCTGCCGCCGTCCTCGCCTACCGCGCCGACCGCGAGCGTCGTGCCGTCCGCCGACAGCGACAGCGCCGCGCCGAAGTGATCCTTGGCGTCGGTGTTCGACGCCTTGATGTACGCCTTCTGCGTCCAGGTGGCGCCGGTGCGCGCGAACACGTAGACCGCGCCCGCCGCTTCCTTGGTGTTGTCGTTCTGGTTGCCGTTGACGCCGGTCGCCGCGCTGCGCTCGGCGTCGGCGCCGACGGCGAGGGTCATGCCGTCGGCCGACAGCGCGACCGCCACGCCGGCGCTGTCGCCCGCGTTGGTGTTCGACGCCTTGAAGTAGGTGAACACGCTCGCGGAGCAGGTGTTGTTGCAGCCGTCCCAGTTGGCGGTGTTGCCGTCGTCGCACGCCTCGGTGCCGGTCTGGATGCCGTTGCCGCACGCGGTGACGGTGCAGTTGTTATCGCAGCCGTCGCCGTTGGTCGTGTTGCCGTCGTCGCACGCCTCGGTGCCGGTCTTGACGCCGTTGCCGCAGCCGGACGGCCGGCAGTTGCTGTCGCAACCATCGCCGTCGACCAGGTTGCCGTCGTCGCAGGTCTCCTGGCCGGTCTTGACGCCGTTGCCGCACGCCGTGGCGGTGCAGTTGCTATCGCAGCCGTCGCCGTCGGTGACGTTGCCGTCGTCGCACGCCTCGGTGCCGGCCTTGACGCCGTTGCCGCACGCGCTGATCGTGCAGTTGCTGTCGCAGCCATCGCCGTCGACGGTGTTGCCGTCGTCGCAGGCCTCGCCGATGTCCGACGTGCCGTTGCCACACAGCGTGTTGGCGGCCTTACAGCTCGGGTCGTTCACGCACGACGGATCCACGCAGTTGGCCGGGATCGAGCAATCGACGCCGCTACCGCTACCGCTGCCGCTGCCGCCACCGTCATCTCCCCCACCAGCGTCGGATCTATCCGCGTTGGAATTATCGCCGCAGCCGAAGGCCAGCGCAGCGCTCAAGATTGCGAAAGGTAATAGAAGACGCATGTTCCCCGCGCGCATTGGGGAAATGCTCGCACGCGATCAAACCGTGGGGCAATGTGCCTACCTCGGGTATCCGATGACAGCGGGCCCCGGCACCGTGAGAACCTCTTCAACTACCCGGTGCGACGTCTGCCCACGTCGGCTTATACAAGCAACGCCGAGGACGGCGCCCAGCACGCGTGGGTTCCGCTCGAGATCTGCGCTGGTAGCGCGAGCCGCGCGATCGGCCCATCGCTGATCCGCGCCGCGTCGAAGATGTGGCACTCGGATCGATGCCTCGGCACATCGGTCACGAACGTGACCAGCCACCCGTCGTCCTCGGCGGTCGCGCCGGGGCGCGGCGCCATCGGCGCTTCGCTGGCGTACACACCGTCGGGGTAACGCCAGCGCTGCTCGGCGCCGGTCTCGAGATCGTAGCGCACGATCCCGTCGAACAGGAACCAGCCGGGCGGCAGCGACATCGACCACACGTAGCGATGGCGGCGGCCGGGCCGCGCGTAATGGATCGACGGAAACTCGCTGACCTCGTCGAACAGCCGCTCCTCGCGGCACGCGCCGGTCACCAGATCGAACCGCCAGCGGTGCGGCCGCGCGCCCATCGCGTGGGCGTCGACCATGCGCTTGAGCGGGCCGTACGCGCCGTCGGCCGGATCGGGCCGCGACATCGGATCGGTCTGGAAGTAGCCGTCGAGCACGATCTCGCGGCCGTCCTCGTAAGCGTTGATCCAGTGCAGCACGTAGGTCGGCGCGGCCTCGAACCACCGGACCTCGCCGCCGCCGCGCGGCACCACCGCGAACCGCGACGGCAGATCCGGCCGCCACCGCGGGCGATACGCGCCCTGCCCGATCAGCTCCGGGTCCCAGAACAGCGGCAGGTCATTGAGGATCGCGTAGTGCTCGGTGAACGCCATGTCGTGCGGCAGCCGCGGCCCGGGCAGCGGCACCTGCTGCAGCAATGTCCGGTGTCCGGACGCATCGACCTCGCCGTACCACAGGTAAGGCGCCGTGGTGCCGTAGCTGAAGAACATCAGCTGGCCGGTCGCCGGATCGAGCTTGGGGTGCGCGGACACGCCGGTCGGCGGCGCCCAGCTCGCCGGGCCGTGCTGCGCGAGGCTCACCGGGTCCATCGCGTAGGCCTCGCCGCACTGGTAGTGCGTCGAGATCGCGCGCCCGGCGTGGACGATGACGTCGGTCGACGA
>DASWOO010000276.1:0-1851 GCA_036404335.1 Kofleriaceae bacterium | reverse complement strand
GGGATCCGCTGATGCGATTCGCGGCGGCGGACGAGCTCCCCGCGAACCTGCTCGAGCCGGCGCACGACCTCGGCCACCGTCGGCCGGTGCGCGGCCTGCTTGGCCAGCATCGCGAGCAGGAGATCCTCGAGGACCTGCGGGATATCGGGCCACAGGTCGCTCGGCGGCGGCGGCGTGGCGCGCAGGTGCATCGCCATGACCTCGGCCGCGGTCTCGGCCTCAAACGGAAGCTGCTCGAGGAACAGCTCGTAGGCCATCACGCCGAGCGAGTAGACGTCGGTCTGCGGCGAGACCTCGTGTCCGCGCGCCTGCTCGGGGGCGAGGTACTGCGGCGTGCCGACGAGCTGGCCCTCGATCGTGTGCTTGACGTCGGTGGTCAAGACCTTAGCGATGCCCCAGTCGAGCAGCTTGACCTTGGGCGACGCCGGATCCTCCGCGTTGTCGACGAGGAACACGTTGTCGAGCTTGAGATCGCGGTGGATGACGCCGGTCTTGTGCGCGGCGATGAGCGCGTCACAGACCTGCATCAGGACCGCGATGACCTGGTCGGGCAGCAGCTTGCCCTCGTCGGCGCGGGCGGCCAGCGACCGGCCGTCGAGCCGCTCCATGACGATGTACGGGCGGCCGTCCTCGAGCTTGCCGGTCTCGAAGATGTCGACGATGTTGGGGTGGCCAACCTGGTTGACGACCTTGGCCTCGAGCATCATCCGGTCGGAGTTGAAGCCGGGCACCAGCAGCCGCTGGTGGACGACCTTCAGGGCGGCGCGCTTGCCGATCTCCTCGTGGACGACCGCGTAGACCGCGCCCATGCCACCGCGGCCGAGCTCGCGCTCGACCTGCCATGGCCCGGCCTTCGCGCCGGCAGGTAGGATATCGGAGCCATCGCTCGCTCCGGACCCGCCGCTGATCGCGGTGCTGACCATCGTCTTCATACCGCATTCGCCTTGTGCACCCGTTGTGCCGCCGTAACCCGAGCCGACGCGACGAATCTTTGGGGATCGGCGTAGCGGCAGAGCACACCGGGCCCGTTCTGCACAGCGCAGCCGCTGAACCCACACTGGACCGACGTGAAATCACGCCACAATCCGCGGCAGGCCTACACGGCCACGGCGCAACGCTGCGGCTCAGCCGCAGCAACAATCGACCGAACCGGAGGCGCTAGCGGTAGCTGCCCGGGTCGAGGCCGAACCGCTTGATCCAGCGCTGGATCTGCTTGCGGTCCTTGTCGAGCGCGCGCGCGACCGCGGACACGTTGCCCTGGTGCTCGCGCAGCGACGCGACGACCTGATCGCGAACCTTCTGATCGTTCTCGCTGAGCACGACCGGCCGCGGCGCGCCCGGCGGGCGGCCGGTGCGAACCGAGTCGGGGAGGTGCTCCGCGCGCACCGGCTCGTTGCCGGCGAGGACCTGCGCCGTCGCCAGCGCCTGCTCGAGCTCGCGGACGTTGAGCGGCCACGGGTAGCGCAGCAGCAGGCGCGCGGCGTCGATGTCGAAGCCCGGATGCTCGACGGGGAAGATCCGCGTGTGCAGCACGCCGATCAGCACGCCGAGATCAGTCCGGCGCTCGGCGAGCGGCGGCACGGTGACGCGGAACCCGGCGAGCCGGGCGAACAGATCGTGGCGGAACGAGCCGTCGGCGACCATGTCGTCGAGATCGCGGTGGGTCGCGGCGACGACGCGCAGGTCGATCTCGACGGCGCGGGTCCCGCCGACCGGCATGACCTCGCGCTCCTGCAGCACGCGGAGCAGCGCGGCCTGCGAGCTGGGCGGCAGGTCGCCGATCTCGTCGAGGAACAGCGTGCCGGCGTCCGCGGCGCGGACGAGGCCGGGGTGATCGGTCTGCGCGCCGCT
>DASWOO010000275.1:0-2327 GCA_036404335.1 Kofleriaceae bacterium | reverse complement strand
GTCCGGCAACTTCAACTGGGAGGATGTCATGTCGGTGTACAAGCTTGCTCGTTGTGTGGGTCTGTCGGTGCTCGCGGTGGTCGGCTGCGGCCCGTCGCATTCAGAGGTGGATGCTCCGCCGGTGTCGACGGTGCCGGACAGCCCGGCCGGGACGTTCGAGGTCACCAGCGCGTTCGACATCCCGGTGCCGGTCGCCGCGGCGCCGATCATCGAGCAGCTGACCGCGGCGACCGATGGCCCGGACGATCCGAGCCGGTACCTGCTCGACCGGATGATCGAGACCCTGCCCGACGGCACGATCCGGACCCTGGCGAGCGACGCGGCGCCGTACGTCGCGGCCTACCTCGACACCAAGCTATCCGCGATCGCACCGCGCTTCGTGCCCGGGATCACCCAGCTCGCGGCCGGGCTCGACCGGATCGCGAGCCACCTGGCGATGCAGGAGCGCTGGGTGATCGACGACGCCGGCGCCACGACCCGGACGATCACCGCGCTCAGGTTCGAGCTCGGCGACCGGACGACCACGGTCGCGCTCGCCGACGCGGGGCTGGCGATCCCGGCGATGACCACGCACGCCGGGTTCACCGCCGGCGCCGAGCTGGCGGTGGCCGATCACATGCACGCCCTGCCCTATGGCGCGTGGCTGCGGCTCGGGCTCGATCTCGCGGTCGTGCCGCGCGCGGTGCCGGGCGCGCACGACCTGGGCGAGGCGCTGGCCAGCCTGCTCGACTGCGACGCGCTCGGCGCGCTGATCGGAGCCAAGCTGGCGAGCCAGCTGCTGATCGACGTCGGGCCGGTGTTCGCGACCGCGTGCCGCACGGCGATGACCCTGGTCGCCAGCAAGATCGATGCGCAGCTGGCGGCGATCGATCACACGGCGATGGCGCTCGAGGTCAGCGGCGACGCGCGGGGCGTCGACCTCGACGGCGACGGCTCGATGGACCAGCTGGCGGCCGGCAACTGGACCGGCAGCCTGCACGACGGCGGCGCCGGCGAGGCGATCAGCGCCGGCCAGTTCACCGGGGTCAAGGCCGCGACGGCGAGCCCGGCGGACAGGTCTCGGTGATCTTCGCCTGACCGAGCAACCACGTCGCCGCCGCCCTGGGAGATGCATGATCGTGATCGACCATCAGGTTCGCCTTGCGGATCAGCTCGACCGGCAGCGCGTCGCGCAGCGGCGCGAGCGCGCACAGGACGCGCGGGTCATCGGCGACGCGCGGGCCGAGCAGGGTCAGCGCATCGTAGCTCGGCAGCGCCGCGGCCGGGTCGTCGAGCACGACCAGGTCGTAGGCGGCGATCCGGCCATCGCTGGAGAACGCCGAGATCGCGTCGACCTCGCCGCGCGCCACCGCCTCGTAGAGCAGCGCCGGATCGAAGCTGGCGCTGCGCTGGAACTCGAGGTGATACGACGTCTTGACCGCGGTCCACTCCCGGCGGCTGAGGAACTCGTAGTCGGCGCCGAGCGCGAGGGTGCCGGCGTGCGCGGTCAGGTCGCCGAGCGCGTGCAGGCCGAGCTTGGTCGCGGTGTCGCGGCGGACCGCCAGCGCGTAGGCGTTCTGGAAGCCGAGCGGGCCGAGGCTGCGCACGTGCTCCTTGCCGGCGTAACCCTCGACCTCGGCGAGGATCTGCCAGCGCGGCGCGCCGTGGTCGCGGCCGAGCTGGGTGGTCCACAGCGTGCCGGAGTAGTCGACGTAGACGTCGAGGTCGCCGTGGCGCAGGGCATCGAAGATCACGTTGGAGCCCAGGCTCGACACCACATCGACGGTGAAGCCGCGCGGCTCGAGCCGGGCGCGCAGCAGCTCGGCGAGGACGTACTGCTCGGTGAAGTTCTTCGCGCCGATCTTGAGCTGCGTCGCGTCGGCGGCCGGCGCCGGGGCGCGATCCGCGCGCGCCGCCTGATCGGGCCGGGCCTGCGGATCACGCCGATCACGCCGATCAGGCCGATCAGGCCGATCAGGCCGATCAGGCCGATCAGGCCGATCAGGTGTGACCAGGCGCGGCAGCACGCCGAAGATCGCGACGATCAGCACGGCCAGCGCCGCGCCCGGGATGACCACGCGGCCGCGCGGCCGGCGCGACACCGCGCGCTCGGTATCGCGACGATCAGCACGGCCAGCGCCGCGCCCGGGATGACCACGCGGCCGCGCGGCCGGCGCGACACCGCGCGCTCGGTAGCGGCGAGGATCGCGTCGAGGATCAGCGCGAGCGCCGCCGCGGCGATCACGCCGGCGAGCAGCATCGCCCAGTTGTGGGTCTGCAGGCCGGCGAAGATGTAGTTGCCGAGGCACGGCTGGCCGATCGGCGTCGCCAGGGTCGCGGCTCCGACC
>DASWOO010000274.1:0-11992 GCA_036404335.1 Kofleriaceae bacterium | reverse complement strand
GTGTTGGGCGACGACACGAAGATCCAGCCGGCGCGGTAGCACATGCCCGGATCGCGCTGGTCGACGATCGGCTTGACCTCGTCGAGGACCTCGTCGATCAGCGCGCGATACGTCGGGTCGGCCTGGACGTTGAGCAGCGACATCCACGCCTTGGCATTGGCGATGTCGGCCAGCGTGCGCGCGGCGCCCTGATCATTGGGATGTAGGTGCGGCGCGTCGGCGAAGCTGGTGCCGGCGGTCGCGTCGGCGCTGTGCGTGCGGACCAGCTTGCGCGCCTGCTGACGCTTGCCGAGCTCGACGAGCGCGTCGATCTGCAGCAGCGGGTGATCGCTCAGCGCGTGCGTGACGGCCTGCACCTGCCACGGCTCGAACGTCCGCGGCGAGAGATGGATGCGGGGGACAGCCATTGGCCCTCATGATAAAACGGCTGACAGTGGGAATCATCAGTTTTGGTAAGCGCATAACCAAGAATGCGTGGCGGCTCCCGGTGGTCGGGCAGGTGCTGTCGTTCGATTACGCACGCGAGTTCGCGCGCCGGCCGCCCAACCGGTTCCGCGGCGTGTACCCGACGTTCTCCGACGCCGAGGCGTCGGTGCCTCAGGGCGAGCGGCTCGGCTACGACCACGCCGAGCTCGCCGGGCTGTATCGCCATCGCATGGAGAAGGCGAACGAGAGCGATTATCCGGTGTTGTTCTGGCTGCGGCCGATCCTGAACGAACATTCGTTCGTGTTCGACTTTGGCGGCCACGTTGGCGTGTCCTATCACGGCTGGCAGCGCTACCTGGACTACAGACCCGGGCTGCGCTGGCTGGTCTACGACATGCAGGCGATCACCAAGGTCGGTGCCGAGCTCGCCGCCGAGCGGCCGAGCCCGGGACTGGCGTTCACGAGCGAGGTCCCCGACGGCAAGGGGTGCAGCATCATGCTCGCCGCCGGCTCGTTGCAATATACCGAGGAGTCGCTGACGTCGATCCTCGGCCGCGTCGGCAGCCTGCCGCGCCACCTGATCCTCAGCAAGCTGCCGGTGTACGACGGCGAGAGCTTCGTCACCGTGCAGTCGACCGGCCGCGCGTTTCACGCCTACCGGATCTTCAACCGCGCCGAGCTGATCGCCGAGGCCGCGGCGCTGGGCTATCGCCTGGTCGACGACTGGCTCAACCGCGAGCAGCACTGCGAGATTCCGTTCACCCGCGATCGCGACATCCCGGCGTACAGCGGGTTCTACTTCGAACGGACCTGAGCTCGCCCCGCGCGCGCTACGACTTCGAGCCCGGGATCAGCGACGACAGCCAGCGGCCGAGCCGCGAGGTCGGCGGCGGCGGGGTCGGACGGGTCGGCGGCTTGCCCGCGGCGGGCGCGGCCGCCGCCGGCGTGTCGTACTCGCGCGCGATCTGCTCCAGGGTCTGGAAGATGAACGTGCGTGGACTGATCCGCTTTCCGGTGCGGGCCTCGAGCTTGGCGATCGCCTGCATGATCAGCAGCGAGTGGCCGCCGAGGTCGAGGAAGTTGTCGGTCACCGCGATCCGCTCGATACCGAGCAGCTCGCGCCACACGTTGGCGACCAGGACCTCGCCCGTCGAGCGCGGCGGCCGGGCGCCGGCGTCGTCGCTTGCCGGGCTCGCGCTGGTGTCGGCCGGCGGCAGCGCCTTGCGATCGACCTTGTTGTTCGGGGTCAGCGGCAGCTGGTCGAGCGCGACGTAGACCGAGGGCACCATGTAGTCCGGCAGCGACGCCCGCAGGTGATCGCGCAGCACGCTCGCCGACGGCGCGGCGCCGCGCGGCACGAGGTAGCCGACGAGCCGCTGCTCGCCGCCCGGGCCGGGGGCCGCGACGACGACCGCCTCGGCGATGTCGGCGTGGCGGGTCAGCGCCACCTCGATCTCGCCGAGCTCGATGCGGTAGCCGCGGACCTTGACCTGGAAGTCGGTGCGGCCGAGGTGCTGGAGCGTGCCGTCGCTGCGCCAGCGCGCGAGGTCGCCGGTGCGGTACATCCGCGCGCCGGACCGCGGCAGCTCGGACAGCGCGTCGGCGACGAACCGCTCGCTGGTCAGCTCGGGGCGCTGGTGGTAGCCGAGCGCGACGCCATCGCCGCCGATGTACAGCTCGCCCGGCACGCCGATCGGCGCGGGCGCCCCCGCGTCGTCGAGGATCCACACCGTGGTGTTGGCGATCGGCGCGCCGATCGTCACGTCGCCCTGGCCGAGCTGGACCCGGGCGCACGTCGACCACACCGTGGTCTCGGTCGGGCCGTACATGTTCCACAGCGCGCCGATCCGGCTGAGCAGGGCCTCGGCCAGCTCGGGCGGCAGCGCCTCGCCGCCGCACAGCGCCTTGAACCCGGCGCCGCCCTTCCACGCGGTCTCGAGCAGGATGCGCCAGGTCGCCGGCGTCGCCTGCATCACCGTCGCCTGGTGCTGCTCGATCAGGCCACGCAGCGCGTTGCCGTCGGTCGCCTGCTCGCGCGTCGCGAGGATGATCTCGGCGCCGCGGGTCAGCGGCAGCAGCAGCTCGAGCACGGCGATATCGAACGACAGCGTCGTCACCGCGACCAGCCGGTCGTCGGCGGTCAGGCCGGGCTGCTCGGCCATCGCGGTCAGGAAGTTGGCGACCGCGCGCTGCGGCACGCGCACGCCCTTGGGCTTGCCGGTCGAGCCGGAGGTGTAGATGAGGTACGCGGCGTCGTCGGGGCCGACGCGGACGCGGGGCGGCGCGGCGGGCGGTAGCTCGTCGCCGTCGAGGCGCAGCAGCCGCGCGGGATCGAGCTGGAGCTCGAGTAGCGAGATCGCATCGGTGCCGTGGGGGTGGCCGTTGCCGCCGGCCAGCGGCTGATCGGTGATCACGACCCTGGCGCTGGCGTCGGCGAGCATGAACGCCAGCCGCGACGCCGGGAACCCCGGGTCGAGCGGGACATAGGTCGCGCCGGCCGCGAGCACGCCGAGCAGCGCCGCCAGCATCGCCGGCGTGCGGTCGAGCAGCAGCGCCACGACGTCGCCGCGCTGGACGCCGCGCGCGACGAGCGCCGCCGCGATCCGATCGCGCTCGCTCGCGAGCCGGGTGTACGTCCACGTCGCGGCGCCATGCGGGGAAGCAAACCGGATCGCCGTGCGCTCGCCGTGCCGGTCGAGCTCGGCGAGCATCCCGGTCAAGGTCGCGTCGGCCGCGAGCGGCCGCTCGGTGCGGTTCCACGCCTTGAGCTGGGCGAGCTCCTCGCCGCCGACCTCGAGCAGCTGGCGCACCGGCCGGTCCGGGTTGGCCGCGATCGCCTCGACCAGCGCGAGGAACCGCTGGCGCCAGCGCGCCGCGGTCGACTGGTCGATGATATCGGTGTTGTAGTTGAGCCCGCCGACCAGGCCGTCGACGCCGTCGAGGAACCACAGCGCGAGGTCCTGCGCCGCGGACGGCTGGAACACCGGCAGGTTGTGGTGCTCGAGATCGCCCCACTTCGGCGGCCGCTGGCGCGCGTCCTGGTACGAGAAGAACGCCTGGTAGATCGGGAACCGGCTCTCGTCGCGCTTGGTGTCGAGCATCCGCACCAGGTGCTCGAACGGCACGTCCTGCGCGCCGAACGCCTCGACGGTCTCGGTCCGGATCTTGCGCAGCAGCTCGAGGAAGCTCGCGCTCGGATCGACCCGCAGCCGCAGCGGCAGGGCGTTGACGAAGAACCCCATGACCTGCTCGAGCTCGGGCAGCGCGCGGCCGCGCACCGGCGTGCCGACGATCAGCTCCGGCTGGCGGGTCAGCTGGTGGAGCAGCGCGCTCCACGCGCCGAGCAAAGTCATGAACAGGGTCGCGCCCTCGCGCAGGCCGACGCCGCGCAGCGCGGTCGCGGTGCGCGCCGGGATCGCGAGCCACGCGGTCGCGCCGTCGCCGGTCTGGACCGCCGGCCGCGGGTGATCGAGCGGCAGGTCGAGCGCGTCGGGCGCGCCCAGGAGCTTGCCGCGCCAGTGATCGAGCTGGCGGTTCAGCTCGGGGCCGGTCAGCCAGTCGCGGTGCCACACCGTGAAGTCGGCGTAGCTCACCGCCGGCGCCGCGCGCTCGACGGCCACGCCGGTGCGCTCGGCCTCGTACAGCGCCGACATCTCCTCGTACAGCAGGTCGAACGACCAGCCGTCCCAGATGATGTGGTGCGCCATGAAGAACAGCACGTGGTGCTGCGGCGCCAGCTTGTAGAGCACGACCCGCCACAGCGGCGCGCGGCCCAGATCGAAGTGATAGGCGATCTCGCGCTCGAGCCGGGTCGCCAGCTCGGCCTCGCGCTTGGCCTCGCTCAGCCCCGACAGATCCTCGACCGGGATCGTCGTGTCGACGGTCTCGGCCACGACCTGCGCCGGGGCGTCGCCGACCGTGGCGATCGCGGTGCGCAGGATCGACTGGCGCTGGACCAGCTGGGCGAACGCGCGGCCGAGCGCGGCGACGTCGAGCGCGCCTTGCAGGCGGTGCGCCGACGGCACGTTGAACACGGTGCGGCCGAGCTGGAGCTGCTCGAGGTACCACACGCGCTGCTGCATCAGCGACAGCGGGGCGGGCGCGGCGTCGGCGCGCCGGGCGATGTGCGGGACCTCGGCGGGCCGGGCCTGGGAGCCGTCGAGGTAGCTCGCGAGGCCGGCGACCGTTGGGTGCTCGAAGCCGGCGCGCATCGGCACGCCGCGGCCGAGGGTGCGCGACAGCCTGGCGGTCATCTGCGCGACCAGCAGCGAGTGGCCGCCGAGCGCGAAGAAGTCGTCGAGCACGCTGAGCCGCGGCAGCGCCAGCGCCTCCTGGTACGCGGCGGCGACGGTGTGCTCGGTCGGCGTGCGCGGCGCGATCGCCTCGCCGGTATGGACCACGGCCGGGCCGGTCGGCGCGGGCAGCGCCTTGCGGTCGACCTTGCCGCTGCCGGTCAGCGGCAACGCGGCGAGCGTCACGAACCGCGCCGGGATCATGTAGTCGGGCAAGGTTTTCGCGAGGTGGCCGCGCAGCGCGTCGTCCGACGGCGCGTGGCCGTCGCGCGCGACGAGATAGCCGATCAGGCGGACGTCGCCCGGCCGGTCCTCGCGGGTGACCACCGTCGCCTGGGCGATCGCCGGGTGGCGGGCCAGCGCGGCCTCGATCTCGCCCAGCTCGATGCGGTAGCCGCGGACCTTGACCTGGAAGTCGGTGCGGCCGAGGCACTCGAGCGCGCCGCGGCCATCGGCGGCGAGCCGCCAGCGGCCGAGGTCGCCGGTCCGGTACAGCCGGGCGCCGGGCGCGACCCGGAACGGATCGTCGACGAAGCGCTCCCGGGTCAGCTCGGGGCGCTGGTGGTAGCCCAGGGCGACGCCGTCGCCGCCGATGTACAGCTCGCCGGTCACGCCGACCGGGACCGGCTGGCGCTCCTCGTCGAGGACGTGCACGGTGGTGTTGGCGATCGGCCGGCCGATCAGGATCGGCGGGCGCGGGTCGGTGATGTGCTGGACCGTCGACCACACCGTGGTCTCGGTCGGGCCGTACATGTTCCACAGCGCGCCGACCCGGCCGGCGAGGCTGGCCGCGAGATCGCGGGGCAGCGCCTCGCCGCCGCACAGCGCGCGCAGGCTCGGGCTGCCGGCCCAGCCGGTCTCGATCAGCATCCGCCAGGTCGCGGGCGTGGCCTGCAGGATCGTCGGCCGGTGCTGGTCGAGCAGGCCGCCGAGCGCGACGCCGTCGTGGGCGTCGTCGCGGCTGGCGAGCACGATCTCGGCGCCGACCGCCAGCGGCAGCAGCAGCTCGAGCACGGCGATGTCGAACGACAGGGTCGTCACCGCGAGCACGACGTCGCGCTCGGTCATGCCCGGCTCGCGCGCGATGCTGGTCATGAAGTTGGTGACCGCGCGGTGCGGCACGCGGACGCCCTTGGGCTTGCCGGTCGAGCCCGACGTGTAGATCACGTAGGCCGCGTCCTCGGCGGACCCGGCCGCGTTGCCGGGCAGGCCGATCGCCGGCGCGTCGCCGCGGTGGATCGCGTCGAGCATGACCGCGGGCACCGCGCCGATCACCTGGCTCGCATGCGCGGCGACGGCGGTGGTCGTGACGATCGCGGCGACCTCGGCGTCCTCGACCATGAACCGCAGCCGGTCGGCCGGGAACCCGGGGTCGAGCGGGACGTAGGCCGCGCCGGCGGCGAGCGCGCCGACCACCGCGGGCAGGAGGTCGAGGTCGCGCTCGACGAGCAGGCCGACGCGATGCCCGGCGTGGACGCCAGCGGCGCGCAGCTCGGCGGCGATCGCGGCCGAGCGATCGGCGAGCTGGCGATAGGTCAGGGTGCCGGCGCGGGTCCGGACCGCGGTGCGCTCGGGCTGCTTGCGCGCGGTCGCGGCGATCAGCTCCTCGATCCGCGCGGCGCGCGGGAAGCTGGCCTCGGTCTGGTTCCACGCGGCCAGCAGCCGGCGATCGGCGTCCGGCACGATCGGCAGCGCGCCGAGCGGCTGGTGCGGATCGGCGACCGCGCCGCGCAGCAGGACCTCGAACGCCGCGAGCCAGCGCTGGATCGTCGACGCGTCGAACAGGTCGGCGTTGTACTGGCACTCGAGCCGCATCCCGAGCGGGCCGGCGTCGACCGCGTTGATGAACAGCTCGAAGGTCTCGTGGCTGCGCGGGTTGCCGAGCAGCTCGAGGGTCACGCCGGGCAGGCTGTGGCCCTCGCCGGTCAGCGCCTGGTCGATGTTGAACATCACGCTGATCAGCGGCAGCCGGCCCGGGTCGCGGCCGATCGGCAGGCCCTGCAGCACGCGGCCAAACGTCACCTCCTGGTGATCGTAAGCGTCGAGCATGGTCGTCCGGGCGGCGGACACCAGCGCCGAGAACTGCTCGCCGCGCGTCGGCCGGGCGCGCAGCGGCAGCATGTGGACGGCGTGGCCGACCAGGCCCTCGAGCCCGGCCGCGGCCTGGCCCGCCGCCGGGATGCCGACGACGAGGTCGGTCTGGCCGGTCAGCCGGAATAGCAGGGCGTCGAACCCGGCGAGCAGGGTCGCGAACAGGCTGGCGCCGAGCGTGGCGCCGAGCTTGCGGACGCCGGCGACCAGCGGCGCGGGCAGCACGTGATCCTCGCGGCCGGCGCGCGTGGTCCGCGTCGCCGGGCGCGGCCGATCGGTCGGCAGGTCGAGGACCGGCACGCCGGCCTCCGCCGTGAACTGCGAGATCCACCAGCGCTCGTTGGCCGCGACGTCGGGCGAGGCCTGGGCCGCGGCCTGCGCGGTGGCGTAGTCGAGGAACGACGGCGCGGGCGCGAGCTTGGCGGTCCGGGTGCCGGTCGCCAGGCCGTACAGCGCGGCGAGGTCCTTGACCAGCACCCAGTACGACCAGCCGTCGAGCACGATGTGGTGGCCGGTGAACACCAGCACGTGGTGGTTGGCCTCGAGCCGGACCAGCTCGGCGCGGATCAGCGGGCCGCGCTCGAGATCGAACGGCTGGTCGACATGGCGGCGGGCGAGCTCGGCGAGCCGGGCGGCGCGCTCCTCGGCCGGCAGCGCGTCGAGCTCGACCAGCGGGACCTCGAGCTCGGGCGCGGCGCCGCTGTGGATCGACAGGCCGTCGGCGGCAAACCGGGCGCGCAGCGCGTCGTGGCGGACCGGCAGCTCGCGGACCGCGGCGCGCAGCGCGGCGACGTCGAGCTCGCCGCGCAGGTGCAGCGACACCGACTCGTTGTAGGCCAGCGAGGCCTCGGGCGAGAGCTTGTCGGCGAGCCAGACCTCGCGCTGCGGCTCGGTCGACGGCGCCTCGCGCACGCCGGTCTCGACGCCGTGGCGCTCGCTCGCGGCCGCCGGCCGGGGCTGCGGGAAGAACCCGCTGGCCTGCATCTCGACCGCGGCGGCCTTGTACGCCGCGATGATCAGCGCGATGTCCTCGTCGGTGTGCGCCGTGGTCAGGAAGCACGGGAAGTTGTCGAGGATGTGGATGCCGCGGTCGCGCAGCATCGCGTAGATCAGGTCGCTGTACGGCAGGTCCTCGGTGAACACGTTGCGCCACAGCGACGCGAACGTGTTGAGCTTGAACGGCGCGCCGATCTCCGCCATGTAGCGGTTGATCTCGCCGACCATCGCCGCGGTCCGCGCGGTCAGCCGCTCCTGCAGCTTGGGCCCGGCGTCCTTCAGGTGCTGCAGCGCGGCCTTGGCGGCGGCGAGCGCGAGCGGGTGGCGGACGAACGTGCCGGCGAAGTAAGTGACCCCGACCGTCGGGATCGACTCGTCGCCGTACTGCCACTGGCCGCCGTCGAGCGCGTCCATGAACTGGCGCTTGCCGGCGATCACGCCGATCGAGAACCCGCCGCCGACGACCTTGCCGTACGAGCCGAGGTCGGCCTGGATGCCGAACAGGCCCTGGGCGCCGGCCGGGTGCGCGCGGAACCCGCACACGACCTCGTCGAAGATCAGCAGGCTGCCGTGCTGCTCGGTCAGCGCGCGCAGCTCGCGCAGGAACTCGATCGGCTGGAAGTCGGGGCGCCGGCTCTGCACCGGCTCGACCACGACCGCGGCCAGCTCGTGCATCCGCGCCCGGAGGATCTCCATCGACTCGGGCGTGCCGTAGTCGAGGACCAGGACGTTGGCCGAGGCCGACGGCATGATGCCGGGCGCGGCCGGGATGCTCTTGAGCTTGCGGGTGCCGCGGACGATGACCTCGTCGAAGATGCCGTGGTACGCGCCGGTGAAGATCGCGATCAGGTTGCGGCCGGTCACGGTGCGGGCGATGCGCATCGTGCCCATCACGGCCTCGGAGCCGGTGTTGCAGAACGCGGCGCGCTCGGCGCCGGTGACGTCGCAGAACAGCTCGGCGACCTCGCCGGCGAGCACGTGCTGCGGGCCGATCTCGTAGCCCTTCTCGACCTGATCGTGGATCGCCTGGCGGATGAAGTCGGCCTGCCAGCCGAACAGGCTCATGCCGAACCCGGACAGCACGTCGACGTACTCGTTGCCGTCGATGTCCCACATCCGCGAGCCGCGCGACCGCTCGATGACGATCTGGTAGGTCAGCTCCTTGGTCAGCGGCCGGAAGCCGTTGACCACGCGCGGGTCGGCCATGCGCGGCCGGTGCTTGACGGTGTAGTCCTTGGACTTCCGGGTCCGCGCGGTGTAGCGCGTGGTCAGCGCGTCGAGCCGGGCGCGCTGCTGCGGGGTCAGCTCGTCGGACACGGTGTGGATCCGGGCGATCGCGCCGAACGCCTTCTTGACGTCGTAGTTGACCGGGCCCGCCGGCGGCTCGTCCTCGTTCTTGGCCTGCGGCGTGGTCGTCGGCGGCAGCGCGGCCGGCTTGGCGGCGACCGGCGCGGGCGCCGGCGCAGGGGCGGGGCGCGGCGCGGCGAGCTGGGCGGTCGGCTGGGCGGCGGCGCCACCGCCGCCGAGGATCGCGAGCTGCGCGGCCATCACCGCGAGCTGCTGGTCGATGACCTGGCGCAGGTAGCCGGCGGCGTCGCCAGCGGGCGCGGTGAACGCCGGCGCGGCGAACGCGGGCGCGGCGGGAGCCGCGACGGACGCGGCGGCGGCGGGCACGGCGGGCGCTTCCGTCGCCGCGGCGGGGTCCGCCGGCAGCCGCTCGTCGAGCATCCCGGCCAGCGCTTCGATCGTCGGGTAGCTCTCCATCACCTGGCGGAACGTGACCTTGATCTGGTGCGCCCGCTGGATCTGCAGCGCGAGCTGGGTCAGCGTCAGCGAGTCGAGGCCGAGCTCGAGCCACGGCGTGCTGGGATCGACCTCGGTGACGTCGGTACCGGAGACTTCCTCGACGAGCTCGCAGACCAGGGCGATCATGCGCGGGCGACGGTCGGCAGCGGGAGCAGTGGACATGATGACGGGCGTCTCCAGAGGGGTGGCAGCAGGCGGGAACGCGGGCAGCGCCGGGTACGCGGGCAGCGCCGGCAGGGTGAAGCTGGCGGCCGCCACGGCCGGCGTCGGCGCGGCGTGCGGCAGCGCGTCGACCCAGTGGCGCTGGCGCTGGAACGGGTAGAGCGGCAGCGCGAGCCGGCGGCGGCGCTCGCCGTCGCGGTACGCCGCCCAGCCGATCGCCGCGCCCATCGCCCACACCTGGCCGAGCGCGGCGGTGATCGCCTCGGGCTCGCGGTCGGCGGCGTCGAGCAGGCTCGGCACCGCGGCGGGCAGCGCGCGCTTGGCGCCCGCCGCCTGGCGCGCGAGCGCCGACATCGTCGCCCGCGGCCCGATCTCGATCAGCACGCGGCGCGACTCGGCGAGCAGCGCGGCGACCGCCGGGCCAAACTTCACCGGCAGCCGCAGGTGGCTCGCCCAGTAGTCGACGCTGGTCGCCTCGGCGTCGGTCAGCCAGCGCGCGGTCACCGTCGACAGGATCGGGATCTTCGGCGGCGACAGCGCGACCTGCGCGAGCCGCTCGGCCATCGGCGCGATCACCGGCTCCATCATCGGCGAGTGGAACGCGTGCGAGGTCACCAGCCGCCGCGCCGTGATGTCCTGCGCGGTGAGCTCGGCCTCGAGCCGGGCGATGTCCTCGGTCGGCCCCGACGCCACGCACAGCCCCGGCGCGTTCTCCGCCGCGATCACCACGCCGGCCGGCAGCCGGGGCGAAAGCTCGGCCGCCGCCAGCCGCACCGACAGCATGCTGCCGGCGGGCTGCGCCTGCATCCGGCGGCCGCGCTCGACGACCAGGCCGATCGCATCGGCGAGCGACATGACCTCGGCGAGCGCCGCGCACACCCACTCGCCGATGCTGTGGCCGATCAGCGCCGTCGGCGTCACGCCCCAGCTCATCCACAGCCGGGCCAGCGCGTACTCGAGCACGAAGATCGCCGGCTGCAGGACGCTGGTCGGGGTCAGCGCATCGGGCGCCTCGGCGAACAGCAGGTCGCGCGGGTCGTGGCCCCAGTGGACCTCGAGGATCGCGCAGCACGCGTCGAACGCGGCGCGGAACGCCGGCTCGGCGTGGTACAGGCCCCAGCCCATCCGCGGGTACTGCGCGCCCTGGCCGGGGCACAGAAATCCCAGCGCGGGTAGCTCGGCGCCGAGCTCGCGATGGCCGGCGCGCGCCGGCTCGGGCGTGGCCAGGAGGCGCGCCGCGTCGCTCGCCGAGTCGGCGACGACGTAGCGGCGGTGGGCGAAGCCACGGCGGCCGGTCTGCAAGGTGTGCGCGACGTCGGCGAGCCACGCCTCGTCGGCGGGCGGGTCGGCGGCCGGATCTGCGGATCGGCCCGCGGTCAGGAACGCCGCGAGGTTCGCGCTGGCCTCGGCGAGCGCGGCCGGGCTCCGCGCCGAGACCACGAGCAGCTCGCTCGGCCGCGGCCCGGGCGTCGACCGGATCGCCGGCGGCGCCTCCTGCATCACGACGTGCGCGTTGGTGCCGCCGAACCCGAACGAGCTGACCCCGGCGCGGCGCGGGCCGGCCTGCTCGGGCCACGCGGTCAGCTCGGTCTGGACCCGGAACGGCGTGCGCGCGAAGTCGATCTTCGGCGTCGGCGAGGTGAAGTTGATCGTCGGCGGGATCGTCCGGGTGTGGAGCGCGAGCGCGGTCTTGATCAGGCCGCCGGCGCCGGCGGCGATCACCATGTGGCCGACGTTGCTCTTGAGCGAGCCGATCGCGCAGAAGTTGCGCTCGTGGGTATGGCGCGCGAACGCACGGGTCAGGCCCTCGAGCTCGATAGGATCGCCGAGCGGGGTCGCGGTGCCGTGGGCCTCGACGTACGAGATCGTGCGCGCGTCGACGCCGGCGGCGTCGTGGGCGGCGGCGATGACCCGGGCCTGGCCCTCGGGGCTGGGCGCGGTGAAGCTGGCGCGCTCGGCGCCGTCGTTGTTGATGCCGGCGCCGAGCAGCACGGCGTAGATCGGATCGCCGGCGGCGATCGCGTCGGACAGCCGGCGCAGGACCAGGACCGCGACGCCGTCGGAGAACACGGTGCCGGTGGCGTCGGCGTCGAACGTCCGGGTGTGGCCGTCGAGCGAGGCCATCGAGCCCTCTTGATAGAGGTGGCCGCTGGCGGGCGGGCAGGTGATCGCCACGCCGCCGGCGAGCGCGAGGTCGCAGGTGCCGCTGCGCAGCGCGT
>DASWOO010000273.1:0-2093 GCA_036404335.1 Kofleriaceae bacterium | reverse complement strand
CAGCCGCCGCAGCGTCGCGTGCGCCGCCAGCACGAAGCCATATGCCAGGGCCAGCTTGACCAGCGCTGACCTCGGCGCGCCCAGCTTGCCCGCGATCGCGCCCAGCGTGATCGCGAGCAGCCCGAGCTCCGGCGCCAGCCTCCGCGCCACCGGCCGGATCGCCGCCAGCGTGATCGGCAGCGTCGCCGTCGCCGCCGACAGCACCACCACGCCGACGTGCGCCGGCGTCGGCGCCGGCAGGTGGCTCCGCCCGAACACCGCCAGCGCCCCGATCCCCAGCCAGCCCGCCCACGCCGCCAGCGCCGCGATCAACCGCCGCGCCACGCCCGCCTCGGCGATCGCCTCGTGCGCCAGCGCCGCGTGCCCCGCCAGCGCCGCGCCGATCGCGACCACGGCCAGCTGGTTATCGCCGAGGCGCGGCCCCGCGCTCGTCAGCTCGCGCAGCAGGTCGATCCGGTACGCCCACAGCAGCCGCCAGCTGCACAGCGCGGTCAGCGTCGCGCCCAGCATGCACAGCCGCAGCGCCCGCCCCAGTCCGCGGACCCGCCGATCGCGCCGCGCCGCCAGCACCAGCGCGACCAGCAGCACCAGCGGCGGCCCCCCGATCGCCAGCGCCGCCCGCCCGCCGCGCTCGATCACCGCCTCTGCATCCGGCACCAGCGGCACCGCCGCCAGCACGAACGCCCCTGCCTCGATCGTGCACCCGCCGCCGGTCCGCTCCCTCGCCCCGCCCTCCGCCCGCTCACCAGAATCTGCAGTCTTCACCGCCGTCGCGCTCGCCTCGCCCCCAAGCCACGCCGGCAGCGGTCGCGCATCCGGCAACCAGCCGGCGCAGTCCGTCGGATCCGCCGGCACCGCAAGCATCGCCGCGGCGCCGCGCGGCGCCGGGACATCCCACGTCGTCAGCCCGGGGATCACGGCGTCTCCGCCGCCGAGCCGCAGCACGTCCCCCGCCCGCACCGTGAGTTGCTCGGCCACGAACCGGCCGTGCCACGCCAGCGGCGTGATCTCGATCTGTCCCGCGCGCACATTGCGCAACGCGATCGCCCGCACCGGCCGGTCACCGTCGCACTCGATCGCCACCACCGCGGCCCCTGCCGGCAGCGTGAACGCCTCGGCCTTGCTCACGCAGCCACGCGCGGTCGCCGCGGCACTCGCATCACCGCGCGCGTCCGCATCGCCGTGCGCGTCCGCACCGCCGCGCGCCGCCCCGTCCGCATCGCCGCGTGCCGCCCCGCCCGCATCCCCGCGCACCGCCGCGCCCGCATCGCCGCGCACCGTCGCGAGCCGCGCGCCGCGCACGGTCACTCCGCCGTTCGCCGCCGGCTCGATCCGCGCGAGCTCGCCGTCCGGTCCAGGCCCCGGCACGCGTAGCGCCGCCTCCGCGCCATGGCCGATCGCGATCGGACCGGCGACCGGCAAGCGCACACCGTCGACCGTCACGTGCACGAACGCGCCGTCGCGCAGCTGCGTCGCGCGCCCGGTCGTCGCCGTCGCGCCGCCCCACGTCCAGATCGCCGCGACGACGATCCCGACATACGCGATCGCCGCGGTCGCGATGATCGATCGCCCCACGATCTCGCCCGGCGCCGACCGGCCGCGCGCGGAGGCGAACAGCGTCGCGACCAGCAAGCCGAGCAGACCGAGCATCCACAGCGCCGCCTCGGCCATCACGCGCACCTCGCACCGCGCTGCGAGCCCGGCGCGCGACCGCGGGTCCGCGACGCGCAGCTCGCGCACGCATCCAGCCCTCGCAGATCGTGGCGCGCCCACGTGTCATCGAGGCCGTGAAGACGGACATACCGACGTGCTGTCATGTGGTTCTCCCTCGGATTTCGCGATGCGACGGCCCCTCGCCGGCACATCACGAGACGAATCGCGCGGTCACCAGTTCTTGTGCGGATGCGCACCGGCCGGCCGAGGCAACGCGACGCCTGCGCCCGCCGGCTTCCCCGCGCTGCTCGCCGGCTCGGCGCCCGGCTTCGCCGCACCACCCCCGTTCGGCTTACCCGCGCTGCTCGCCGGCTCGGCGCCCGGCTTCGCCGCACCACCCCCGTTCGGCTTACCCGCGCTGCTCGCCGGCTCGGCGCCCG
>DASWOO010000272.1:0-1640 GCA_036404335.1 Kofleriaceae bacterium | reverse complement strand
GGTCTCGGTCAACATGATGATCTCGTCCTGATGGGTTGGTAGCGGTCGGCGATCGGGCCCGGGCGGGCTAGCTGATTTCTTCGGCGTTCGAGCCTTCGAAGCGGACGGCGATCTCGGCTTCCTCGCTCGAAGCCGTGCCCTCGCTGGCGAACCACGCATCGCGCAGCACGATCACCTTGCCGTTGGCGAGGGTGAGCGTGACAGTGGCGCCGTCGAGGGTGACGAGCGCGGCGAGGTCGAGCGTGCCGCGGTCGGTAATCGCGCCCTCGATGAACGCGATCTGCGGCGTCTCCTTGTAGCCGTGGACGCGGTCCGAGCCCACCATGCCCTCGCGCTTCGGGCGCCCGAGGTTGTAGGAGAAGTTGCCTTTCGCGTCGTAAATCTCGCCGTTGATCTGCAGCTGGATGATGCCGGCGCGGCGTTGCGGTTGCGGTGCCATCGTGGTGGTCTCCTAGAGGCGGAACTGGATCTGCGCCGCGGTGACGACGAGCTGGTTGATGAGGTTCGGGGGGAGCAGGAAGTCCAGGCGATTGGGGTCCTGCAAGTTGCGCTCGACGAGCAGCGCGCTCTTGAACGCGTCGAAGTTCTCGACCAAGCCGAGCTCCTCCATCTCGCGGAACCAGGTGACGGCCTCGGCCTTACCGAGCTTCGGCGTGATGACCGCCTGGCCCGAGCCGAACGCCGTGCCGTCGTCGGCGAGCTTGTGCCGCGGGTACTTGTTCCGGAAGCGGACCCGGAAGCTGTAGCGCAGGTACGCCAGCGTCAGGAGCGTGGTCACGTCGAGGTATGCCGGGTCGGCCGCGCCGGTGGGGCTCTTCTGGTACGTGGTGATCAGCCGGTCGATCTGGACGACGCCGGTCTCGGTCCTGCTCGTGGCGATGCCGTCGAACAGCAGCATGTTCCGCTCGAGCACCGACCACTGATCGGTGGCCGCGGTCGGCAACGCGTTGGTGTACGCGAGCGTCTGGAACGGGCGCGCCGGATCGGCCGCGCCGTAGTACGCCACCAGCGCGGCGGTCTCGGCCGCGAACTCCATCGGCGGCGTCAGCGGCGCCGCGCCGGCCTGCGCGACGATGCTCGACTGCGCGCTGTTGCGGCCGGTGCCCAGCGTCGCCAGCGCCGAGAGCGTGCCGACCGCCGAGGTGAACGCCACGCCATCCATCGACCGCAGCGGGCCGAAGCGGTCGGCCATCTCGGCCTCGATCGCGGCGAGGCTGGCTGAGTCGGTGTAGGGGTGGGCCCAGATCTGGAACCACAGGTCGCCCATCGCGGCGATCAGGTTGGTGAGCGTCGGGTTCAGCGTGCCGCCGGCGAGCGCTGTGATCGTCAGGCCGACGCCAGCCGGCAGCGCATCGCCGTCGCGGTAGTTGTACCGGACGTCGTAACTGTTGCCGACGAGCCCCTTGTGGCGGAACGTGATCGTGACGGTCGAGGTGCTGGCCGCGGCCGTGACCGGGAGGTCGGCGTTCGCGTTGATCGCCGCGGCGATGTTCGTCGCGATCGCGGTCGACGCGTCGCCGCTGTTGACGCCGACCGTGATCCGCACGGCGCCGAGGTACAGCGCGATCGTGCCCGCGGCCGTCGCCGGGCCGGCGACTACGATCGTTCCGGTCGCGGCGACGCCGCCGGCCGCGTCGGCG
>DASWOO010000271.1:0-3504 GCA_036404335.1 Kofleriaceae bacterium | reverse complement strand
CCGGGCGGCCTCGCGCCACGCGGTGCCGCGTTTCTGATCTATAGTCTCTGCTCCCCCCGATGGCCAAGGATGGTCGTGCACTGCGCGAGGAAGCGGCGGCCGCGGTTGCCGCGGGCAAACACAAGCGCGCGCTGTCGGCGTACCTCGAGCTCGAGCGGATCGAGGCCCGCGACGCCCAGTGGGCCAAGCGCGCCGCCGAGACCTACCGGCGCCTCGGCAACAACGCCAAGGCGATCGAGGCGTTCGAGCGCTCGGCCGAGCGCTACGCCCAGAACGGCTTCCTGGTCCAGTCGATCGCGGTCTGCAAGATCATCCTGCAGATCGACCCGCGCCACGCCGACACCCTGCGCCGCGTCGCCGAGATGAACGAGCTGATCGGCGCCGGCCAGACCCGGGCCGCGACGATCGCCGAGAACAACCCCGCGCTGCACGAGAACCCCAACGTCGCCGCGATCCGCATGGGCCGCAGCGGCAACACCCCGCCGCAGCCGGGCTACGACGAGCGCTACCAGCGGCCGCGCCGCAACACGCCGGCGGTGGTCGCGATGCCGCGCACCAAGAGCCGGCCGATCTCGCTGTCGTACGGCGCCGCGCTCGACAGCGTCGAGCTCAAGACCCAGATCCCGACGTCGCACACGATCGAGGGCGGCGACCCCGGCATCCACGTCATCCCGATCGACGAGGACGAGTTCGAGCAGACCACGACCAACGTCGACGCCGCCGGCATCCCGCGCGAGCTGCAGCTGGAGGCCGACGAGCCCGAGCCAGGGATCGAGCTCGAGGCGTCGGAGCTCGAGTCGACCGAGCTCGATCTGGCCGACCTCGAGGAGATCCCGCTGGCCGAGCCGCGCGCGATCGGCTCGGCGGCGGCGCGCGCGCTCGCCGCGACCCCGCTGTTCGCCGGCATGACCAGCGATGCGCTGCAGGCGCTGGTCGCCAACCTCCAGCTCGTGTCGCTGACCCGCGGCGAGATCCTGTTCCGCGAGGGCGAGGCGAGCGACGCGCTGTACGTCATCGCCGAGGGCGAGGTCGCGGTCCAGCACATGGGTCCGCCGCCGACCGAGGCGCTGTGCGGCGAGGGCTCGTTCCTGGGCGAGGTCGCGCTGATGACCGATCAGCCGTGGACCGCGACGGTGATCTGCGTACGCGACGCCGAGCTCCTGCGCATCGATCGCCAGACCCTGTCGAGCGTGCTGGCCAACCACGGCGACATGCTGCGCGCCGTGCTGCGGTTCGTGCGCGACCGGCTGGTCGACCGCTGGACGCGGACCAGCCCGCTGTTCCGGCCGTTCAACGACGCGCAGCGCCTCGAGCTCGCCGCCAAGTTCCGGTTCCTCGAGATCGACGCCGGCACGATCATCCTGGGCGCCGGCGACCGGCCCGACGGCCTGTACATCGTGCTCGCCGGCCTGTTCGTCGTGGTCCGCAACGGCACCCCGATCGCCGAGCTCGGCCCCGGCGATCTAATCGGCGAGACCGCGCTCCTGGCCGGCGGCGCGTTCAAGAGCGACGTCGTCGCCCGCGGCAAAGGCCTCGCGCTCTGCCTGCCCGCGGCGGTCTTCCGCGAGGTGATCATGACCCACCCGCACGTCCTCGAGTACATCGGCGAGCACGCCGAGCACAGCCGCCGCCTGCAGATCCTCTGACGGACGATCGGGTCGCTACTTGGTCGCGGGCAGCTGATCGACCTGGATCCGGCCCCGGGTCGGCGCGGTCTCCTTGGTCGGGGCCTGCGCCGGCGGGCCGAACAGGTTGCCGAACGGGTTGAAGCCGTACGACGTCGCGAGCAGGGCGCCGCCGAGCAGCAAGTAGACGATGCCGATCAGCAGGTGGGTCCGCTTGCGCATCGCGTAGATCCCGCGCGGGGCCGGCCCGCCGTCCGGGACCGGCCGGGCGCTGCGGATCGCGAGCCAGATTCGATACAGACCGAACGCGCTGACCAGCAGCGCGACGAGGAGAGTGAGCCAGACCGGGACCCGCATTGCTCCTCATCCGTACCATTGACAGCGCGGAGTTGCCTGCGCCAGAGTGCACCAACTCCCGGCGATGCAGAACCAGCCGAAGTATAAGAATTCCGGGGCGTTCTATGACGTCGACGGGACCCTGATCAAGATCAACATCGTGCACGCGTTCGCGTACTACGCGTCGCGCCACGCCTCGCTCGCGGTCAGCGCCCGCAACACGGTGCGCACCGCGCTGTCGGTGCCCGTGTTCTGGGCGGCCGACAAGCTGTCTCGCAAGTGGTTCAACGAGATCTTTTATCGATCCTACGAGGGCGCCAGTGAGGACCGTCTCGTGGTCCTTGCCGAGGAGCTGTTCGAGGACGTGATCAAGCCGAACATCTACCCTCGCGCCAAGGATCTCATCGACGAGAGCCGGCGCGCCGGGGTCCGGCAGGTCCTGATCTCGGGGGCGCTCGACTTCACGATGCGGCCGCTCGCGCGCTACCTCGGGGTCGACGATCTGATCGCCAACCAGCTCGAGTTCGTCGACAACTACGCCACCGGCAAGCTCAAGAAGCCGTTCGTCGCCGGCGCGACCAAGGCCGACATCATGCGGGCGTACGCCAAGCGGCACGGCATCGATCTCGCCGAGTCGTGGGCCTACACCGACAGCTTCAGCGACTATCCGATGCTCGCCGTGGTCGGCCACCCGACCGCGTGCAACCCCGATCTGCGGCTGCGCTCGCTCGCCCGGTCGTACGACTGGCCGGTGCTCGAGCTCGACGAGGAACCCGCGCGCTCGGTCGCGCGCCGGCCGCAGGGCCTGGCTCCCGTTCGCCGCCTCCGCCCCCGTTCTCACGAGTAGCTCTGCCAGGTAGCTCTGCTAGAAGGAAGCCATGCGCGCCATCCGCCCGAAGATCCGTAGCCACACGCGCGAGCACATCGTCACGATCGACACCGACTCGGCGCCGCGCATCATGTTCTACGGCGAGAACCTCATGATGGAGGATCTGCCGATCGGCACGCGCGTGATCTACCCCAAGCGGCCGATGACGCCCGTCGCCAACCCCCGGGCGGCGATCCGCTACGCGCTGAACCACCCCGAGGATAGCGATCCGCTGCACGCGATGCTGTCGCCGGGCATGAAGGTCTCGGTCTGCGTCGACGACATCTCGATGCCGCTGCCGATCATGCGGACGCCCGACGTCCGCCAGCTCGTGCTCGAGATCGTGTGCGAGATGCTCGCCGACCACGGCGTCGACGACGTCCACATCATCATCGCGCTCGGCCTGCATCGCCGGATGCACGACTGGGAGATCAAGCGGATGGTCGGCCAGAAGGTGTGGGACGCCTACTGGCCCGAGCGGCTGTACAACCACGATGGCTGCGATCCCGACGGCATGGTCCTCCTGGGCAAGACCCCGCACGGCGAGATCGTCGAGATGAACCGCCGGGTCGCCGAGAGCGACCTGACGATCTACGTCAACCTCAACTTCGTGCCGATGAACGGCGGCAACAAGTCGATGGCGGTCGGGCTGTGCGGCTACGAGAGCCTCAAGGC
>DASWOO010000270.1:0-4274 GCA_036404335.1 Kofleriaceae bacterium | reverse complement strand
CAGCTACAAGTTCAAGGTCGAGGGCGAGGTCCTCGGCGAGGGCCAGTGGGGCGTGCAGGTCCAGGCCGACCCGGGCAAGCCGTCGATCAAGCCCAGCCGGTCGCAGCCCGAGATCATCCGGGTCGCGTCGCCGCAGCCCGTGCCGGTGTCGTACACGATCGCCGCGTTCGTCGCGACCGCGGCCGCGGCCGGCGGGTTCTTCCTCGCGCGCACCCGGCCGTGGCGCCGGTTGCGCCGGCCCGCGGCCCCCGCCGACGAGCCGGCCCACGCCGCGCCCGAGGATCAGGCCGGCGGCGGCCTGGTCTCGGCCAAGCCCGGCATCGCCGCGACCCTGCGCCGGGCCAGCGACGACGGGTTCTCCGGCGCGGTGCGCGACACCGTGCGCGGCCGCCCGGTCGCCGACGCCGTGGTCTGGCTCCGGCTCGAGCGCGCCGGCGCCGGTGTTATAGAAGAGGAACGCGAAGCGCGGACCGGCGCCGACGGCAACTTCGCGTTCGAGGCGCTGCCCGCCGGCGAGTGGCGTGCCGAGGTCGCTGCGCCGGGCCATGTCACTGAAAAATTTGGAGTCTTGATCCCGCACCGCGGCGAGTTGCGCGGCGTCCGGGTCGATCTGGTGCCGGTGCGCGAGCGGGTGTTCCAGCTCTACCGCCGCGCGGCCGAGCCGATCCTGCCCGAGGCCCGGCTGTGGGGCGTGTGGTCGCCGCGGCAGATCGTCGATCACGTCCGCGGCAAGCGGCCGAGCCCCGCCCTCGCCGACCTGACCAACTTCGTCGAAGAGGTCTACTTTTCGGCCCGGGTCGCCGAGGAGACCGTGCTGCCGGCCGCGTCCGAACAAGTCGACCGCGCGATCCGCGAGCGCGCGCGGGTCGCGAGTTAAGCTATAAGCCGGCCATGCAAACCGAGCTAATCGAGCTCGCCGTAGCGATCATCCTGATCGCGATCATCATGCTCGTGCTGCGCTGGGCCTCGGCCCGGTCCAAACAGCGCGCGATCAGCTCCCGTGAGCGCCTCGGCGTCGAGCTCGAGGCCGAAGCGCCCCGGCGCGAGCGCAAGCGCCCGCGGCCCGGCCGGCCGGCCGAGCCGGTGCGGCAAAAGCCGCGGCCGCCCCAGCGCGAGCCCGAGCCCGAGCCCGAGCCCGAGATCGATCGGGAAGCGCGGGACGCCTACAAGGCGGGCCTGGCCAAGACCCGAGGCGGGTTCGTCGCCCGGCTCGGCAAGCTGTTCGGCAAGAAGAAGATCGACGCCCAGACCCTCGACGAGCTCGAGGAGGTGCTGTTCACCGCCGACATCGGCCCGCGCGCCGCCGATCGGATCTTCCAGTCGGTCAAGACCGGCCTGTCGAAGGACGAGCTCGAGGACTCGACCAAGATCTGGTCGCGAATCCGCCAGACCTCGCGCGACATCCTCGCCGTCGACGCCCCGCCGCTCGATCTGACGGTCAAGAAGCCGTTCGTGCTGCTCGTGCTCGGCGTCAACGGCGTCGGCAAGACCACGACGATTGGCAAGCTCGCGCAGAAGTGGTCGCTCGACGGCAAGAAGGTCCTGCTCGCCGCCGGCGACACCTATCGCGCGGCCGCGGCCGAGCAGCTCGAGGTGTGGGCCGAGCGCGCCAAGGTGCCGATCGTCCGCGGCAAGTCCGGCGGCGATCCGTCGTCGATCATCTTCGACGAGATCAAGAAGGGCGTCGAGGATCAGGTCGACATCGTCATCTGCGACACCGCGGGCCGGCTGCACTCGAACGCCGGGCTGATGGACGAGCTCAAGAAGGTGCGCCGCGTCGCCGACAAGGCGATGACCGGCGCGCCGCACGAGACCTGGATGGTGCTCGACGCGACCACCGGGCAAAACGCGATCTCGCAGGCCAAGACGTTCAAGGCCGACATGGAGATCAGCGGCATCGTGCTGACCAAGCTCGATGGCTCCGCCAAGGGTGGCGTCGTGCTCGGTATCTGTGATGAGCTGAAGGTGCCGGTGCGCTTCGTCGGTGTAGGCGAGAAGATCGGCGACCTGAGGCCTTTCGACCCCGCCGCGTTCGTCGAGGCGCTCTACAGCGACGCCAGCGCTGGTGAAGCGGCATAGCGCTGTTGGCTCGACGAAAACACGAGCCCAATCCTGCGCCAGTTGCTTGAGCGAGCAAAAACGTGCGTGTTATGAACATCCTACGAATGCGGGCACATCGTAGATCCACATTGCTCATCGTGGCTCTCGCCGCGATGGCCGGTACGGCGATCGCCCAGCCGAAGGGCAAGAAAGCGCCCGCAAAGGGCGCCACGCCGACGAAGACCGCGCCGGCGAAGGGCAGCGGTGACGCCGGCGAGATCGAGCTCGACGACGCGGCCAAGCCCGGCGCTGGCTCGGCGGCCGCGGGCACGCCGGCGGCGGCCGGGGCCGGCAGCGCAGCCGCCACCGGCGATGTCAATCCCGACGAGATCGACATGGGCGAGCCCGAGAAGCAGCAGAACGATCTCGCTGCCGATCTGAACGCGTCCAACCAGAACAACGCGGTCAAGGTGGGGCCGGTCAAGAAGACGCCGCTGTCCTGGCAGGACATCACGGTCGTCGTGCGCAAGCCGTTCCTGAAGGGGCACCGGACCGAGCTGATGCCGTTCGTCGGGACGACGATGAACGACAACATCATCCGCCATTACTCGGTGGGCGGCGAGCTCGCGTACTACCTGACCGACGTCCTCGCGGTGGGCGTCGAGGGCATGTACTACGCGCACACGTTCCAGGAGCCGTTCGACCTGATCGCGCGCCAGGCGCGGCGGTTGCCGACGGTGAACCAGTACAACTGGAGCGGCGCGCTCGACTTCCACTACGTGCCGGTCTACGGCAAGTTCGCGATCCTCGATCACAGCCTGGTGACCTTGGAGGCGCTGTTCACCGCCGGGATCGGCGTCGGTCAGAGCGAGGTCGTGCCGCGCGACACCAAGTTCCCGGGGTTCACGAACCTGTTGATCGAGCCCAACGTCGGCGCGTCGATGCGGTTCTTCCTGACCCGGTTCCTGACGGTCAACCTCGGCATCCGCGACTACATCTTCTACGACCACTTCGAACCGCAGAACCGGTCGGACATGAACTACCCGACCTCGGACGATGCCAAGAACCACGCCGATGGTTCACTCATCAACAACGTCATGTTCCAGATCGGCGTCAGCTTCTGGATCCCGACGTCGTTCGAGTACACCACCTTCCGCTGAGCAGGCATCCCCCATGAAGAACCACATCTTTGCTGCCGTGGTGGGCGTCCTCGCTGCGACCGGTGTCGCGCAAGCGGAAGTCCGCCACAACTCGCTCGCGGACGACGTCGCCGTCCGTCACCGCCGGCTGCTGGTCGCGCATCGCCTGGAGCTGACCCCGCTGTTCGAGTCGACGATCAACGCCGATTACCGCCACATCATCGGCGGCGGTCTCAAGCTCGAGTACCACCTGAGCGACAAGTGGTCGATCGGCGCGATCGGCGTGGCGTCGACCTCGCTGACCACCAAGCTGGTCGACAAGATCCGGCCGACGCTCGAGGCCAACGTCGATAACAAGACCCGCGAGCCGAGCCAGGCCGAGTTCATGGACCGGCTCAACACGATGCCGCTCCACGGCGCCGCGTACCTCAGCCTGACCCCGTGGTACGGCAAGCTCGCCGCGTTCGGTCAGGCGTTCGTCGCGTTCGACTTCTACTTCCAGGCCGGCGTCGCGTTCGCGCAGCTGCACTCGAGTTGCCCGGCGACCCTGTGCAACGACGCGGCGCCCGGCGAGTCGACGACCGATCCGGTCACCGGCGACACCAAGCCCCCCGACGGCAACCCGAACAACGACGCGCCGCTCAACAGCGGTAGTCGCGTCGGCCTGTACCTCGGCGGCGGTATCCACGTGTTCGTGAACGACTTCCTCGCGCTCGACCTCACCGTCCGCGACTACGCGTTCACCGATAATCCGTCGGGCGCGGACTTCAACGCCGACCTGTTCGTGTCGAACGCCGACAACCGGTTCCTGCACCACCTGTTCTTCGGCATCGGCCTGTCGGTCATGCTGCCGACGACGGTGAAGCGCACGCCCTGATCGCAGGTGGCAGGTTTGCCAACGCGGTTGGCAGCATGCGAGATCTCCAGCCGGTCTAACCGGCTGTTTTCATTTGTGGCTCACGGTGCTCCGGGCCGGTCCGCGGCTTGCTGCTCGCCCCTCGTGGCTTCCATGCGCCGACCCACGCCAGGCCTCCTCGCCGGTGCCGCCGTCCTCGCGATCGCGTTTGGCGGCTGCATCACCCCGTCGATCCCGAT
>DASWOO010000269.1:0-6073 GCA_036404335.1 Kofleriaceae bacterium | reverse complement strand
GCGCGGACGGTCGCGATCGCGATCGAAGCGGCGCTCGCCGCGGTCGCGATCGAAGCGGCGCTCGCCGCGGTCGCCGTTGCGGTCGCCGCTGCTGCGGTCGCCGCTGCTGCTGCGGTCGCCGCTGCTGCTGCTGCGGTCGCCGTTGCTGCTGCTGCTACGGTCGCCGTTGCTGCTGCGGTCGCTGCTGCTGCTGCTGCGGTCGCTGCTGCTGCTGCGGTCGCCGCCGCGGTCACCACGCTCGCCGCGGTCGCGGTCGAAGCGGCGCTCGCCGCGCTCGCCGCGGTCGCCCCGCTCGCCGCGGTCACGGTCGCCGCGGTCATTGCGCTCGCTGCGCGCCTCGCCGGCCGGCGCCGTGCTGGCGGCCGGGGTCGTGGCGTCGAGCAGCGGCGACGCCGAGGCGTCGGTCGTGCTGGGCGCGGCGGTCTCGGCCGCGCCTGCGGTCACGTCGTTGCGCTCGGGACGGTCACCGCGGTCATTGCGGTCGCCGCGATCGTTGCGCTCGCCGCGGTCCGGGCGGTCGCCGCGGTTGCGATCGCGGTCGAACCGATCGCGGTAGTTGCGGCGCTCGCCGCCATCGCGCGACGCGGGGCGCTCGCCGCCGCCGCCAGCTTCACCGCCGGCCGCGCCGGCCTCGCGATCACGGAACGACGGACGGTCGCCGCGGTCGTCGCGGTCGCGGAACGGGCGGCGCTCGCCGCGGTCATCGCGATCGCGGAACGACGGACGGTCACCGCGCTCGCCAGCCGGAGCAGCGCCCGGCGCGCCCGCGGCGCCCGGGGTGGTCGTCGTGGCGCCCGGTGCGCCTGCCTCGCCGGTCGCGGCGGTCGCGCCGGACGAGGCGCTCGCGTCGCGATCACGGTCGCGATCGCGGAACGACGGACGGTCGCCGCGATCCTCGCGGTCGCGGAACGGACGGCGCTCGCCGCCGCGATCCTCGCGGCCGCCGAACGACGGGCGGTCGCCGCGATCCTCGCGGTCGCGGAACGGACGGCGCTCGCCGCCGCGATCATCGCGGCCCCCGAACGACGGACGGTCGCCACGATCACCGCGGTCACCACGGTCGCCGAACGCCGGGCGATCGCCGCGATCGCCGCGCTCCGCGAATGCGGGGCGGTCGCCGCGGTCGTGGCCGCCGGCCGCCGGCCGGTCGCCGCCGGCGTCGTGCTCGGTGCGCTCAGCGCGCTCGGGCCGCGCCGCGCGCGGCTTGCTGCGCGTGGACAGCTGGTTCAGGCGCTCGGCCACGAGCTGGGCGAGCAGCTTCTTGCCCGACGACGTGGCGATCAGCTTCTCGAAGATCTTCATCTCGAGATCGGTCGGCCCCGTGCCGGTCAGCGGCGTACCGCGCAGAAGGACCTGCACCGGGTCAGGCGGCTGCGGCAGGCCCACCGGCGGCAGCGGCACCTTGAGCTTGCCCTCGAAGATCGTGTCCTTCGGGAGGATCCGCTCCTCGGGCTTGAGCTTGAACTGCAGCCGGACATAGCGGAAGTTGCCCAGCTCGCGCGGGCCGACCAGCGACAGCGCCGTGCCCTTCTTGCCGGCGCGGCCGGTGCGGCCGGTGCGGTGGACGTAGACCTCGGGCGACTCGGGCACCGAGTAGTTGATGACGTGCGACAGGTTCGAGATGTCGATGCCGCGCGCCGCGACGTCGGTCGCACACAGGAAGCGCAGGTTGTGCTGCTTCATGCGACCCATGACGCGCTCGCGGTCGCTCTGCGACAGGTCGCTAGACAGCGGCTCGGCGTCGAGGCCCTGCTTGGTCAGGAACCGCGAGACCATCGTGGTTTCATCGCGGGTGTTGCAGAAGATGATCGCGCTCTCCGGCTCCTCGGCGAAGATGATCTTGAGCAGGTCGCGGCTGCGGGCGATGCCGCTGACGATGTAGTAGGCGTGGTGGATGTCCGAGACCGTGGCGCCGTCGCGCGACAGCGAGATCTGCTCGGGCGCGGTCATGTGGCGCCGCGCGTAGCGGGTCACCTCGTCGGGCATCGTCGCCGAGAACAGCAGGGTCTGCTTCTTGGCCGGCAGGTTCGAGACGACGCGCTCGATGTCCTCGAGGAAGCCCATCGACAGCATCTCGTCGCACTCGTCGAGGATGAACGTCTGGATGGTGCTGCAGTCGAGGGTGCGGCGGCCGATGTGGTCGAGCACGCGGCCCGGCGTGCCGACGACGATGTGCACGCCGTTGCGCAGCGCGGTGATCTGCTTGCCGATCGGCGCGCCGCCGTAGATCGCCTCGACCACGATGCCGCGGTGCTTGGCGAGGTTGGTCAGCTCGCGCGCGACCTGCAGCGCGAGCTCGCGGGTCGGGGCGAGGATCATCGCCTGCGGCGCGCGGTGGGTCGGGATGATCTTGCTGATCGTCGGCAAGCCGAACGCCGTGGTCTTGCCGGTGCCGGTGCGGCTCTGGACCAGGAGGTCCTTGCCCTCGCTGACCGGCTTGTAGACCGCGGCCTGCACGCCGGTGGGCGTGAAGTAGCCCATCTCGTCGAGCGCGAGCTTGACGTCGGGGTGGAGGCCCAGGCTCTCGAAGGTCGGAGCGGCGGGCTCGGTGGGCTCGGCGGGCACGTCGGTGGCCGCGACCTCGGCGGTCGCGACGTCGGCAGCGGGCGCCTCGGCGCTCGGGGCCTCGGGGCCAGCCGGCGCGGCGGGAGCCTCCGTCACCGGAGCAGTTTCGGCGGTCTCAATCGCGGCAGAGATCGCGTCGTCGGTCGCACCGGTCTGGTGCGACTCCGTATCGTTTGTCATCGGATGGAACCTTGCGCTGATGGTCTCCGAGAGCGTCCAGTCGGAGGGCTGGTCGCGAAGTGTTGGCGTGGAGATTCGCAGCCGATGCGCGACGTCGCGCCTCGCTGCTCCACGGGACTTCGGCGAGCCAGAGCCGGCAATCGCGGCGCGGGACGGCCTCGCCGTCGCGCCTGCAAGCTCTGGTTTCCATTGACTCGATCACACGTACCCTAGAGTTGGGCAGACCTTAGTCGGCCGACTTGACTTGGTCAAGCCCGCGTAGGCCGGCCTACGCCGCCAGCCGGCTCCGACGGGCTCAGGGTTGGGGCGTCATGACGCGCGGCAGCGCGACGCGGAACAGGCCGGCGTCGTCCGAGGTGCCGCGGCCGAGCAGGGTCGCTGGAATCGTGCACACCGCCGGGGCGTGCAGGAGCTCGGTGCACAGGTCCAGCTGGGTCTGGACATAGAACAGCTTGATCTCGGCGGCCGGGATCGGCTCGCCGTCCGGAGCGACGATCGTGCCGTGGACCCGGGCCGGCGGCGGCAGCGGGATCACCCCCAGCGGCATCGTGTCGATCGCCGCGTTGCGCACGATGTCGACCGGCCGGACGAAGGTCGGCGCGTCGCTGCCGGTCGGCGGCTCGATCACCAGGTCGTAGCTGCCCCACGTCCCGTCGAGGATCGCGTCGACCTGCACGGTGAACCCGCCCGCGCTATCGGTGGCCTTGGTCGCCGGCGGGATCGAGCCCAGGAACGTCTGCGCCGCGGGCTCGAGCGCCCACAGAAACCGCAGCGCCGGCCGCGCCGTGATCGACGCGCCGACCACCGGCTGGCCGCTCGCGTCGATCACCGTGCCCTGGATCGCCAGGCGGTGGTTGAGCCGGACGGTCAGCGGCGGGTCGCCGGCGGCGGGCAGGGTCAGCGGCTGCTCGAACACCGCGCCCAGCGCCGAGTTGGGCGGCGGCACGATCGACAGCGTGTAGGCCTTGCTGAGATCCGAGCCCTTGAGCACGCGGAACTGCACGGTGCCGGCCTGGCCGGTGACCTCCGTGTCGCTGACCGTGAACGACGTGGTCGTGCCGGTCGTGCCGGCGATCGTGACGCTCGCGCCGACCACGTTGGCGACCGCGCCGGTGTCGTCGACGCCGAGCACGTCGACCGCCAGGCCCAGCTCGCTGCCCAGCGTGCCGGCGGCGATCGCGCTGCGGGTCGACGACTTGCCGCCGGGGATGTTGGAGATCCGGATCGTCGCGCCGACCGGCGGCGCCGGCGCCTCGGGCGACGGGCTCGGCGCGGTCGCGACCAGCTCGACCGGGCCGGTCAGCCCGGCCGACAGGGTCACCGCGTAGGCGCCGGTCGCGTCGGTGACCATCACGCTCGACACCTCGGTCAGCGGCTCGTGGGCGTCCCAGTGGCCGAGCGCGGCGACCCGGTAGCCGGCGAGGCCCTGGCCGGTCGTGTCGGTCAGGGTCCCGCTGATCACCGGCAGGTCGGGGCCGCCGAGCGCGAGCTGCAGGCTGGCGTTGCCCGACGCGGTGGTCAGCCGCAGCGGCGGCACCTGGTGGCCGGCGTCGGGGACCACGGTCAGGACGTACGGGTCGTCGGTCAGCGACACCGGCAGCACCGGGATCGAAAAGCCGAGCTTGGAGTCGACGTTGACCACGGTCTTGAACCCCGGGCCGCCGGTGAACTGCGGCTTGCGGGTCACCGTGATGCTGGCGCCCAGGGTCTCGCACGGCGGCTGCGGGCAGCTCCCGGTGACCACGCCGCCCATCAGCGTCGAGCTCGCCAGCGTCATCTGGCCGATCTGGCCGTCGGTCGGGATGACGAGCGGCGAGATCTCGCGCGGCACCAGGTCGCGGCGCGAGCTGGGCGGCGACAGCACCGCCGCGAACGGCCCGGCCGGCGGGTTGCCCCAGCACACGCCGGTCTCGCAGACCTCGTCGAACCCGCAGTCGCTGTTCGCCTGGCACATCTGGGTCGGGCCGTCGGGCACGCTGAGGCAGCCGCCCGCGAGGAACCCGAGGCTCATCAGCCAGCGGCTCATGACGGCCCCGGCACGCACTTGAGGAGGTAGAACCGACTGGTCGACAGCCCGGGCGGGGCCATCGCCTGGAACGCCGGGTCGGTGCCATCCTCCTTGGGCTCGCGGTCGAACACCACGATCGTCATGTTGTGGACCGCGTTGAGGTCGCTGACCGTGCACAAGGTCGTCAGGTTGCACGTCGTGGTCCGCACCGCCGCCGACGGCAACAGCGGCGCGCAGAACACCCGGGCGTTGAGCCGGTCGGGCGCGTTGTAGTCGACGAAGATCCGGACGTACAGCGTGTCGGTCGCGTCGGTGTCGATCACCTGGACGCTGAGCGTGCCCGCGGTCGGCCCCTGGTTGAACAGCACCGGGCCGGGCTCGGCCAGCGCCTGCTGATCGCTGGTCACCGACAGGATCGCCGGCGGCGAGTTGGTCGCCGCGTCGGCGCCGATCTCGAGCGACGGCGGGATCACGCAGCCCGCCGATCCGGCGATGAGCGCGAGCAGCTTCATGGCGCGTCGCCGAGCTCGCCGGGTTCGTCCGACTCCTTCTCGAGGTGGCGGAACACGGTGCGCGGATCGACGCCGAGGTCGCGCGCGGTCTTGGTCCGGTTGCCGTTGTTGAGCGCGAGCACCTCGTTGATGTAGTCGCGCTGGAACTTCTCCTTGGCGTCGGCCAGCGTCAGGATCTGCGGCAAGACGTCGCCGGTCAACCCGAGATCGTCGGGGCCGATCACGCTCGAGTCGCACAGCACGATCGCCTTCTTGATCCGGTTCTCCAGCTCGCGGATGTTGCCGGGCCAGGTGTGCTTGCGGATCGCGACCGCGGCGTTGGGCGACAGGCCCTTGACCTTGACGTCGTACTCGCGCGAGTAGCGCGACAGCAGATACCGCGCGATCACCAGCACGTCCTCGCCGCGCGCCCGCAGCGGCGGCAGCTCGACGTTGACCACGTTGAGCCGGTAGTACAGATCCTCGCGGAACCGGCCGCCGGCGATCTCCTTCTCGAGGTCGCGGTTGGTCGCCGCCAGGATCCGGATCTCGCAGGTCTCGGGCCGGGTGTCGCCGACCTTGTAGACCACGCGCTCCTGCAGCGCCCGCAGGATCTTGACCTGGAGCTCGATCGGCATCTCGCCGATCTCGTCGAGGAACAGCGTGCCGCCGTCGGCTGCCTGGAACTTGCCCTGCTTGTTGGCGACCGCGCCGGTGAACGCGCCCTTGACGTGGCCGAACAGCTCGGACTCGAGCAGGTTCTCGGGGATCGCGCCGCAGTTGATCGTCACGAATGGCTTGCCGTTGCGTGGCGACCGGCGATGCACCT
>DASWOO010000268.1:0-2362 GCA_036404335.1 Kofleriaceae bacterium | reverse complement strand
GGCTGGATCTCCGGGTAGCGCTCGAGGTCGGGTCGGCGGTGGTCGCGCATGCGTGCTCCTTGCATAGCCTACGCTGCTGGTACGAGCGGGGTTACGGCCTGGCTCGCCGTCCGCTAACTGCCCGACAGGACTCGGCTACCCCACTGCGCGATGGGCAGCGTCCGGCCGCGAGCTACCATGTGAGACCGTGGAAGACTCGACGCAGGCCGATCCGAGCTCCCCCACGCGCGTCGGCGGACTCCCGGCGACGACCACTGACTCGCTCGCCACCCAGATCCTGGCGGCCCGGCCGTCCGCGTCGGGCACCGGGCATTCGCACACCACCGCCGGCGAGGTCCTCGATCGCAGCGACCTGCCGCGGATGCGCGCGTTTCACACGTTCGGCGTGCTCGCTCCCGTCGGCGCGGTCGTCCTGTCGCTCGCGATCGGCGGCGACCCGACCGCGCGGCTCGCGTTCTGGGCCGGCGCGTGCGTCCTCCTGATCTGCAACATCGGCCTGATCTATGTCACCGCCAACCCGCAGCGCGCGGGCTCGGCGTGGGTCGGGATCTTCTGGATCATGTCGACGCTCGGCATCCTGCCGGCGCTCGCCTACTTCGGGCCGTTCTCCGCCGTCGTCATTGTGCCGATGCTCGGCATCGTGTTCATCGCGATCGGCCGCGTCGCGTGGATCGCGCGCGCCACCGCCGGGATCTGCATCGGCGGCCACGCCGGGCTCGCGGTGCCGATGCTCCTCGGCTGGATCCCCGACCGCGGCGTGCTCAGCGCCCGCTTCGCCGAGGTCTCGCAGATGTGGGCCGCCGAGGCGCTGATCATCGGCTTCCTGACCTCGGGCTACCTGCTCGGCCGCTGGGCGCGCCGCACCAGCGCGACCGCGCTCGCCGAGCTCCAGCAGGCCATGCGGGTGATCGGCGACAAGGAGCAGGCGCTCGCCGAAGTGGTCGACGAGGCGCACCGCGCCAACCGCGCCAACGAGGGCCGCTGGACCCACCAGATGATGGGCCACTTCCGCCTCGGCCTCGTCCTGGGCCGGGGCGCGATGGGCGAGGTCTACGAGGCCGTTCGCAGCGACGGCACGCCGGCGGCGGTCAAGCTGCTCAACGCGCGCTCGACCGCGAGCACGCTGCTGGTCGAGCGCTTCCACCGCGAGCTCGACGTCGCCGCGCGCCTCGAGTCCCCGCACATCGTCCGCGTATTCGAGCTGTCGGCGCCCGACGCGCCGGTGCCGTACCTCGCGATGGAGCGGCTGCACGGCATCGACCTGGCGACCCGGCTCCGCGCCGAGCCCCGGCTGCCGTCCGACGAGCTGGTCGTGCTGATCGATCAGGTCGCGCGCGGCCTCGAGGTCGCGCGGCTCGCCAACGTCGTCCACCGCGACCTCAAGCCCCACAACCTGTTCTTCCACGACGGCGCCAGCTGGAAGATCCTCGACTTCGGGGTGTCCAAGGTGCTCGGCGACGAGGGCACGCTGACCGGCGAGGGCATCGTCGGCACGCCGCAGTACATGGCGCCCGAGCAGGCCGCCGGCAAGTCGGTCACCCACGCCGCCGACGTCTACGCGCTCGGCGCCATCGCCTATCGCTGCCTGACCGGCCGCACGCCGTTCCGCGGCCGCGACCTCGCCGAGCTGGTCTATCAGGTCGTCCACGCGGCGCCGGTCCGCCCGTCGGCGCTCGGCGACATCTCTCCGCTGCTCGAGGACGTCCTGGCGGTCGCCATGGCCAAGGATCCGCGCCGCCGGTTCCCGTCCGCCCTCGCGTTCGCCCTGGCGTTCATCGCCGCGCGCCGCGGCCGCCCGGCCGGCATCGAGCCGCCCGGGGGCGCGTGGGCCACGTCGTCGTCGTGATGGCTACTTGCAGTCGAGCGTGATCGTCCCGGTGCCGAGCACCGCGCCCGACGCGCCCGCCGTGGTCGCGCTCGCCGTCAGCGACCACGACGCGGTCGCCGTGCCATCGAAGCTGACGGTCATCGTCTTGCCGTCGACGGTCGTGTGCGCGATCGACCCGGTCGGGCAGCCGCCGCCGCACTGCGACAGCTCGACCTTGCTCGATCGGCTCGCCGCGCCGAGCTCGGTCGACCAGTCGCCGTCGATCGTCCGGCACTGCGTCGCGGCGTCCCAGCCGATCGTGTAATCGCCGTCGTGCTCGACCGCGTTGCCGCGCGGCCCCGTGCCGGTGCCCGACGTCTTCACGGTGAGCGAGTGCCCGCCCGCGCTCGCGGCGTACGTGCCGGTCGCGTCGACGTCGAGCTCGGCGCCGTTGACCTTGAGGTCGCTGCTCGTGGCCTGCACCGTGATCGCGCCCTGCAGCGAGATCGACGCGGTCAGGTCGAGCTCGCCGGTGATGTGCGCCAGGCCGCGCGG
>DASWOO010000267.1:0-10553 GCA_036404335.1 Kofleriaceae bacterium | reverse complement strand
AGCGGCTCGCCGGTGACCCGCGGCATGACGAAGCCGACCACGTCGCCGCGCGCGCTGGCGCGGGCCAGGCCGCACGGCGCGATGACCTCGGCGGGCAGCGCCGGCAGCGCGGCGAGCCGGGCCGGGCGCTCGGCGAGCCGGTGGCGCGCCGCGGCCTGCAGCTCGGGCAGACCGGCGAAGTCCGGGTGATCGGCCGGCTTCCACCACTTGAGGACGCGGCCATCGCCGAGCGCGTAGATCTCGGCCTCGCCGCCCTGGCCGATCAGCGCGGCCGGCGCGAGCGTGACCCGCGCGCCGTCGATCCAGGCGGTCCGCGGTCCGGACGTCATGACCGCGCCGCCCAGCGCAGCACGGCGATCGCGCCGTCGTCCTGCAGCGCCGCCGGCGTGCGGACCACGCGGCGCGCGTCCCAGTCGATCCGCTCGCCGGCGCGGGCGAGCACGGCCAGCCTGCGGCGCAGGGCGTCCGGATTCCGGACACGATCGAGCTCGAGCGCCGCGAGCTCGAGCTCGGCCGCGCCGTCGCTGGCGACCACGAGCCGGCCGGCGCCCGAGACGTCAAAGACCTCGAGGTGCGGCTCGGCAGGCGCGCCGAGCAGGTCGTAGCCGAGGTACGGCGGCTGGTTGTCGGCGAACGGCCCGAGCACGCGGTGCTGGTCACCGAACGCATAGCCGCCGTCGCCGATCGCCCACACGCTCGCCGAGCCCCGCGCCACCGCCGCGGCGACGACCGTGAACAGCAGGTGGTCGTGCACCGCGGCCTCGCGATCGTCCGGCGCCATCGCCGCGAGCAGCGCGCCCAGCGCCGCGGTGACCTGCGCCCGGACCTCGCCCCACACGCGCGGCCAGTCGGGCGAACCGTTCGGAGCCCCGAGCTGCCGGCGCAGCGCGGCGATCACCAGCCGCGCGCCGAGCCGCGCCCCGACCTCCGAGCTCGCCCCGGCGCCACATCCGTCACACACCACCACCGCGCCGACCCCGTCCCCGGTCCAGCCCGCCGCCGCGTCCTGGCCGTTGCGGACCATCCGCAGGTGCCGCGCGCCGGTCACCGCCGCGGTGATCGCTGACATCGTGTACATGCAACACCATCTTAGTGTCAAACGTACACCTGTCAACCGGGATCGGCGCAGCGCGGCCGATCAAATTGGCATCCACCGGCAGATCCGTGGGATTCTCGACAGCGAGTCAGGGATGTCGAAACCGGGAAACGCGTTGAGGTGGCCGAGCATCGTGTGGCCGGGCGTGATCTTCGCGATCGTCGCCGCGGAGCTGTGGCTCGGCTGGATCGTCTATCACTCGGGCGACATGGTCTGGTCGATGGTCGCGCTCGGCGGCGTGCCGCTGCTCGCGGTCATGGACTGGCTCGGCCGCCGCCCGCAGCTCGACGGCCATCAGCCGTGGTTCCGGCGCTGGCTCGCGCTGTGGTGCCTGGTGCCGTTCTGCAGCGCGCTCGCCGGCTCGTTCTGGGTCCACTACCAGAAGCGGCGCGAGGCGATGGACGACATCCGCCAGCTCGCGGTCGACATCAAGCGCGAGATCGACGAGACCTCGCGCGGCAAGCCGCACCACACCTGGGGAGCGCCGGCGATCGGCGACATCATGCTGTCGCGCACCGGCGCGGACGCCGACGGGCCGATCGCGGGCGTGCTCGCGCGGACCGGCTGGCTGAGCTGCCGGCCCGACGACACGACGATCACCGCCGAGGACATCAACGCGACGGTGTCGGTGATGTTCAAGCAGCGGTTCGACGTCGGGACCAAGAACGAGGAGGTCACGCCGCTCGCGGGCGAGACCACGCTGGTATCGGAGCAGGCGCGGCGGTTCGTCGAGCTGGCGCGGGTGATCGGCCGCGACCTGCGGCTGGCCTGCGGCGACGCCGACGCGGTGCACGACCACGCGCGCGACGACACGCTGCTCAACTTCGACCTCGCGCTCGCGATCCAGGCGCTGTTCGTGCTGTGGATCCCGGTGCTGCTCGCGATCACGGTCGGCCGGGCGTACAGCCGCGGCCGGCGGCTCGGGCCGCGCGGGGTCGCCGAGTCGCTGCACAGCCGCGACAACCGGATCCTCGCCGAGGATCGCTATTACTTCGCGCCCCGGTTCTGCTTCGGCGCGCTTCTCGTGCTCGGCACCAACTACGTGTTCGCGCCGTTCGGGCTCAAGGCGACGTACATCATGATGATCGTCGACGAGCACGCCCTGCCCGGCCACCCGACCTGGGTGCTGTGGTCGACGAGCTTTGCCGCCGTGCCGGTGCTGGTCGTCGGCTTCGTCGGGTTCCTCCTTTACGCGGTGGTCACCACGTCGCAGCGGTTCTCGCTCGACGACCTCGACGACAGCGCGATCCTGTCGCTGCTGGTCCGCGGCCTGGTCGTGATCCTCCTGTGCTTCGCGCTGTCGTCGTCGCCGATGAACGAGACGATCTCGCGGATCTTCGTGTTCATCGCCGGCGTGTTCCCGCTGCGCGCGCTCGAGGCGCTGGCCAAGAAGGTCAACATCGCGATCGACCCCGACTTCGACGGCACGGTGTCGAGCTTCGACGGCCTGCCCAGCCTCGATCCGTCCAAGGTCTTCGCGCTTCGCTCGGCCGGGATCCAGTCGACCTACGACCTGGCGGCCACGCCGATCGCCGAGATCGCCGAGCGCGTGCGGATCGATCCGCGGCTGCTCGGCCGCGCGGTCGATCGCGCGATCCTGATCGACGCGATCGGCCTGCCGCTCGCGCGCCGGCTCGAGCCCTTCGCGATCACCTCGGCGACCGAGCTGGTCGCGCTCAAGGACAGCATGCCGGCGCTGGTCGAGGGCCCCGGCGCGGCCGAGGCCGCGGTCGTGTCGTCCGAGCCGCCGCCGCCCGACGGCCGCGACAGCGGCGCCACCGCCGGCAACATCGTCGGCGGCGTGCCGCCCGGCGGCGTGCCGTCCGGCGGCTCCCAGCTCCACGACGCCGCGCTGCGCGTCGCCGGCCGGCTCGCCAACGACCTGCGCGTCGCCCAGGTCCGCAGCTGGCTCGCTGGCACGCCGTACTTCGAGGGCCTGCACCTCGACCCGCCGACCGAGGTCTTGCTCAAGGCCGCCGGGTTCGATACCACGGCCCAGCTGGTCGCCCAGCCGCTGGTCGACGTCGCCCGTCAGGCGCGGGTCGATCCGTGCGCGCTCGGTCAGGTGATCGACCAGGCGCTGCTGGTCAGCGCGGTCGGCGTCAGCCACTGCCAGCAGCTCGGCGCGCTCGGCATTCGCTCCGCCACCGAGCTGCTCGACCACAAGGCCGACCCGGCGGCCGCCGCGGTGCTCGGCGACGGCTTCGACGCCGCGATCGATCGCCTGTCGCACGATCATCGCCTGACCGAGGTCCAGCAGTGGCTCGCCTGCGCGCCGCGCTACCAGCGCCCGCCGACCAACCCGGTCCTGCCGATCGATCCGGCGAAGTAGCTCAGTCGAGCTTGCTGGTCCGGACCAGCGCGTCGAGCGCGGCCGGGCTGTCGGCGCCGTCGACGATGAACACGCGGGTGCCGGCGCGGCGGACGACGATCACGCCGCCGTCGGGGCGGGTGACGCCGGTCGCGGTCTGCGCGGCGCCGGGGAACCGGGCGGCGAGCGACGCCAGATACGCAGCGGCGAACCGGGTGGCCGCGGCCTCGTCGTCCCAGATCGTGGCGATCCGGCCGACGAGCCGGCCGTCCTTGCCGCGGGTCACGGCGAAGTGATCGCCGGCCCAGCCGTCGGCGGCGGCGTCGGGATCCGGCGTTTGCCACAGGCCGAAGTAGACCCGCCACTGCAGCTCGCCCATCACGCCGGACGCGAGCTCGGGGTCGGGCAACCGGGCGAGCGCGACCTTGTGCGGGTGGACGCGGACCGGCAGCAGCTTGGTCGACGGATGCAGGACCTGCGCGGTCGACTCGGGCGGCTCGCGGAACAGCTGGTCGACGGCGGGCCAGCCGCCACGCTCGTAGGCGGTCAGCGCGACCAGCGCGCCGCCCATGTACGCGTCGAGCAGCGGGATGAGCACGGCGGGCGGGATGTCGTCCATCGCGTCGATCGCCTTCTTGATGTCGTCGCCGAGGCCGGGCAAAAGCGCGGCCTGCGATCGCGACTGCTCCTTGAGCTCGGCGAGCGATTGGTGGGCGAAGCCTTCGATCTGGCCGCGCAGGCTGGCGAGCACCGCCGGCGGCACGCCGTCGGTGAGGGTCTTGCGCACCGCGTACAGCATCATGACCAGCGTGGCGTCGCCCTCGACCACGAACCGGCGCGCGTTGACCGCGTCCTCGTCGAGCGCGCCGGCCTCGGGCAGATATTTGTGCAGGTCGAAGTGCTGGTCCTGCAGCGCGTGGGTCAGCTCGTGCGCCGAGATCGTATCGAGGAACAGGTCGCTGTCCGGCACGGCGACCAGGAAGAACTGCCGGGCGGCGGGGTCGTAGTACGCGCCGGCCTGGGTCACCATCGCCTGCTCCTCGATCGCGGCGAGGTCGACCGACTTGGCGAACAGCCCCAGGTGGGTATACGCGTCGGAGATGTCGCGCGACCGGCGCGCGGGCAACTCCTTGGCGATCTCGCGGTGGACGAAGGCCCGGAAGTCGGCGGCGGCCTGGAACTGCGCCGGGACCTCGCGGGTGAACGCCAGGGCGCGGAGCTTGGCGACCTCGGGCTCGATCGCCACGACCCGGCCGACGGCGGCGTCCGCGCGGGCCTTGCGCGCCTCGGGGGTGTCGGGCGGCTTGGGCGGCGGCGTGACCGCCCACGGGTCGATGCCCGAGCCCGTCGCCGAACCCGCCGGGGCCGGCTTCGAATCGCTGCCCGACTTACAGCCGACGATCGCCAGCGCGATCGCGAGGAGCTTGCGCATCCTCTAGCTGTAGCATCACGGCGCGAGCCGGTCGCGGATCCAGTGCTCGCTGTCGCGGCGGTAGCGCACGCGATCGTGCAGCCGCGACGGCTGGCCCTGCCACAGCTCGAGCATGTCGGGCAGCAGGCGGTAGCCGCCCCAGGTCGCGGGGCGCAGCGGCGTGCCGGTGCCGACGGCGGCCTCGGTGTCGGCGACCAGGTGCTCGAGGGCGGCCCGGGTCGGGATCGGTTGCGACTGCGGCGACGCGATCGCGCCGATCTGGCTGGCGCGCGGCCGCACGGCGAAGTAGGCGTCGCTCTCGGCGGCGGTGACCTGCTCGACCGCGCCCTCGACCCGGACCTGGCGATGCATCGGCTCCCAGAACAGGATCAGCGCGGCGAACGGATGCGCGGCGAGGTCGCGGCCCTTGCGGCTGTCGTAGTTGGTGAAGAACACGAAGCCGCGCTCGTCGACCTCCTTGAGCAGCACGATCCGCGCCGCGGGCCGACCGCGCTCGTCGATGGTCGCCAGGGTCATCGCGTTGACCGTCGGCAGCTTGGCGTCGACCGCCTCCTGGAACCAGCGGCGGAACTCGACGATCGGATCTGGATCGCAATCGGCCGGATCGAGCGCCGCGCCGACGTACTGCTCACCGAGCTTCCACAGCTCCTTGGACATGCCCAAGGCGTAGCACGCGGCCTAGCGATCCGGCGACGAAGCCTCGTGCTCCGGGTGCGCGGGCGCGTGATCCTCGCTCGCGCCGCCGGCCTCCATCACGCGGTGAAAGCTCCGGTGGACCTTCTCGAACGCGGTGTCGAACGCGGCGGCGTCGTGCGCCTGGCAGGCCTTGTCGAGGCCGGCGACCGCGGCATCGAGCTCGCGGCCACCGCTCGCCCAGCCGCTGGCGTCGCCGGCCTTGGGCGGCGCGGCGTCGACGATCGCGGTCGCATCGGTGTGGAACTGGCCGATCGCGGCACAGGTATCGGCCATGCGCTGCGGGGTGTGCTCGGCGTGCCAGCGCGGCGCGAGCGTGTCGTGGAACCGCTTGACCTCGGGCGGCAGGTTCATCTCCGCGTCGTGCTGCTCGACCGCCGGCTTGCGGCCCTGGGCATGGCTCTGGTTCACCCGCGACGAATCCAGCGGCTCCGAATTCGAGCCACCCGGGGGCGCGGTCCCGCCACACCCGGCCGCGATCAACACGCCGAACAGCGCTGTCTTCATCCTCGCGCTTTCGCATGCGCCACGCCGGGTGTCAAATGCCCCCATGCAGCTGTTCGTGATCCGGCATGCCGTCGCCCAGGACCCCGCGCCCGAGCTCGACGACGCCGCGCGCGAGCTGACCCCACAGGGCCGGGCCAAGGCCGCGCGCGCGGTCCGCGGCCTGCGCGCCCTCGAGCTCCACTTCGAGCGCATCCTCACCAGCCCGTGGCGCCGCGCGATGTCCACCGCCCGGTTGCTCGCGCCGATCTCGCGCGGCGAGCTGTTCGCCACCGACCTGCTCACCCAGAAGCCCAACGCCGACCTGCTCGCGCTGATCGGCAGCGCCAACGTGACCACCGCCGTCGTCGGCCACGAGCCCTGGCTCGGCGAGCTCGCCGCCTGGCTCGCGTTTGGTGACGCGAAGCACGGCGACGCCCTGCTGATCAAGAAGTGCGGCGTCCTCTGGCTCGAGGGCACGCCGGTCCCGGGCGGCATGCAGGTCCGCGCGTCGATCCCGCCCAAGCTGCTGCGGACGATCGCGGATCTCGACGATTGAGCGATGGATCCGGACATCCGTGTCATGAGACCTCCGCGATCGGTGATCGCGGACGAGCAAATCCGGTAGCTTGCCGGTGGTCCGAGGCTTGCTGGAGAGCAACACATGAACAAGTACGTGGTGCTGGGTCTACTCATCGCAGGCTGCTCGGGCGGCGCGGACGACGACCAGGTGATCGCCGAGCGTCAGCTGCCGGCCGGGATCCGCGACGACGCCACGGCGCTGGCGCACGCCAACAACCAGTTCGCGATCGATCTGTACGGTCAGGTCGCGGCGGGCGGCGGGAACCTGTGCATCTCGCCGTACAGCGTGTCGACCGCGCTGGGCATGCTCGATGCGGGCGCCGCCGGCGCGTCGGATCAGGAGCTGCGCGCCGCGCTGCACGTCGACCTGCCGGGCGAGCGGCTGCACGCCGCGGAGGGCGCGATCCTGGCCAGCCTGGACACCGGCCGCGCGCACGGCGCCTACACGCTGGCGACCGCGAATCGGCTGTACGGCCAGCAGGGCTTTCCGTTCCTGCCTTCGTTCCTGACGCTGACCCAGGCCGACTACGGCGCGCCGCTCGAGTCGGTCGACTTCGCGGGCAACTCCGAGGCCGCGCGCGCCAAGATCAACGGCTGGGTCGCCGATCAGACCGACGACAAGATCAAGGAGCTGTTCTCGTCGCAGGCGATCTCACCGTCGACCGTGCTCGCCCTGGTCAACGCGCTGGTGTTCAAGGGCGCGTGGCAGCAGCAGTTCGATCACGCGCGGACCGAGACCGCGGCGTTCACCCGGGCCGACGGCTCGACCGTGCAGGCGACGATGATGCACAAGTCCGAGATGATCGCGATCGCGGCGATCGGCGGCGACCCGAGCACCCATCACGCCGACCTGCTCGGCGTGCTGCCGTTCCGCGGCAAGGACCTGTCGATGGTGCTGCTGGTGCCCGGCACGCCGGGCGGGCTGCCCGCGATCGAGGCCAAGCTGGCCGCCGGGCTCGACCTCGCCGCGCTCGTCGATCAGCAGGCGACGTCGGAGTCTCCGATCGAGGTCGCGCTGCCCAAGTTCTCGTTCACCAGCGCGATCGATCTGATCGAGCCACTCTCGGCGCTGGGCGTGCACAGCGTGTTCGGCGCCGGCGCCGACCTGTCGAACATCGACGGCGCGCGCGACCTGTCGGTCGGCACCGCGGTCCACCAGGCGTTCATCTCGGTCGACGAGGACGGCGCCGAGGCCGCCGCCGCCACCGGGATCGGCCTCGACGACGCCGCACCCGAGATCTCGTCGCTGGTCGCCGACCGTCCGTTCCTGTTCGCGATCTACGACCACGTCACGCACACGATCCTGTTCCTCGGCCGGGTCAGCGACCCATCCGCCGGCGGCTGAGCCAGCGAATTCCTGTCGTGGTTTTTCACCGCCGGACCTTCACGTCGGCCCGAAGCGGTCGGCTCAGAAGCGAGATGTCGCACGCGCGGCACGCCTCAGGAGCCTGACTATGTTCGTAAAGTGGTTGCGAGTGAGCACGGCGCTGTTGATCACCACGATGGCGGGCTCGGCCGTAGCGGGGCCGCTCGTGATCAGCGAGTTTCGCGTCCGCGGTCCCAACGGGGCCAACGACGAATTCATCGAGATCTACAACCAGAACGCGAGCCCGCACACGGTCGCCGCGACCTCCGGAACCGGCTATGGCGTGGCCGCCTCCGACGGCGTCACGCGCGGCACGATCCCGAACGGGACGGTGATCGCCGGTCATGGCCACTACCTGATCGTCAACTCGGTGGGTTATTCGCTGGCCTCGTATCCGGCCGGCAACGGGACCACGGCGAGCGGGGACGCGACCTACACGACCGACATTCCCGATAACGCCGGCGTCGCGCTGTTCAACAACAACGTCGGCGGCGGCAGTTACACGCTGGCCAATCGGATGGACGCGGTCGGCTCGACCTCCGAGGCCAACACCCTCTACAAGGAGGGCGCCGGCTACCCCGCGTTGACGCCGTTATCGATCGACTACGCGTTTCACCGCGACGCGTGCGGTAAGGCCGGCAGCATCACGGCGATCGGCGACTGCCCGTCCGCCGGCGCGCTCACGGACACCGACAACAACGCCGCGGACTTCATCTTCGTGGACACCAACGGCACCAGCGCCGGCGCCGGCCAGCGCCTGGGCGCACCGGGCCCCGAGAACCTGTCGAGCCCGGTGACCGGCGGCGCGGACCTCGCAGCGGCGAGCCTCGACACCTGCAGCGACGGAATCACGTCGCCGAACCGGGTCCGCGATCTCACCTCGGACCCCGCCAACAACTCGACGTTCGGCACCCTGGACCTCCGCCAGACCTTCACCAACAACACCGGCGGGAGCCTCACCCGGCTGCGGTTCCGCATCGTCGACCTCACGACCTTCCCGGCGCCGTCGGGCTACGCCGATCTCCGGCCGCGCACCTCCGCCGCGATCAGCGCCAGCGTCGACCGCCCGCCGTGCGGAACGGGCACCAGCAACGTCACGGTCGCGGGCACCACGCTCGAGCAGCCGGCCAGCCAGCCCAACGGCGGTGGCTTCAACTCGACGCTGTCGGTCGGCACGGTCACGCTCGCCCAGCCGCTGGCCGCCGGCGCGTCGGTCGACGTGCGGTTCTTGCTGGGCATCCAGCAGACCGGCCGCTACAAGCTCGGGCTGGTGCCCGAAGCCCTGCCGCAGGCGGGCCTGGCAGCAGGCGTGCTGATGTTCGATGGCTGCACCGACGGCAGCTGTCCGAGCGTCACCATCGACCAGGCCGCCGGCCAGGCCGATCCGACGAGCTCGTCGACGGTGAGCTTCACCGCGGTGTTCAGCACCGCCGTGACCGGCTTCGACGCCAGCGACGTGGTGCTCGGCGGTACGGCCGGCGCGACCACCGCCGTCGTCACCGGCGGACCGACGACCTACAACATCACCGTCAGCGGCATGACCACCAGCGGCACCGTCACCGCGACCATCAAGTCGGGCGCCGCGCAGGACAGCAGCAACGTGCCGACCGTGGCCTCGACCAGCACCGACAACACGGTGACGATCAACTTCGACGTGACCCCACCCACGGTGACCATCGATCAGGACGCCGGTCAGGCCGATCCCGCCGAGACGTCACCGATCCACTTCACCGTCGTGTTCAGCGAGCCGGTGACAGGCTTCGACGCCAGCGACGTGACGCTGGGCGGCACCGCCGGCGCGACGACCGCCGTGGTGACCGGCGGGCCGACCACCTACGACGTCGCGGTCAGCGGCGTCACGACCAACGGCACCGTCACCGCCAGCATCGCCGCCGGCGCGGCGAGCGATGGCGCGGCCAACCCGAGCGAAGCCTCGACCAGCACCGACAACACGGTGACGTTCGATGGCTTCGATCTGACCTCGCCGACCGTGACCGCCGATCGCGCCACAGACCAGGCGGCCTCGACCGCGGCGTCGCCGGTCCACTTCACGGTGGTGTTCAGCGAGGCGGTGACCGGGTTCGACGCCGACGATGTCGTCGTCGGCGGGACCGCCGGCGCGACCACCGCCGTGGTGACCGGCGGGCCGACCACCTACGACGTCGCGGTCAGCGGCATGACCGCGAACGGCACGGTCTCGATCACGATCAGCGCCGGCGCCGCCATGGACAGCAGCGAGAACGCCAGCCTGGCGTCGACCAGCACCGGCGCCACGGTGGCGTTCACCGGCTTCGACGCGGGCGCCCCGGTCTGCGGCGACGGCATCGTGCAAGACGGCGAGCAGTGCGATGACGGCAACGACGTCGCCGGCGACGGCTGCACCTCGTGCCACATCGTGCCCGACCCCGACATCGACGGCGGCGGCTGCGGCTGCTCGTCGGCGCCCGACGCCGGCGGCGCCAGCCTGTTCGCGCTGGCGGTCGGCGCCCTGCTGATCCCGCGCCGGCGCCGCCCGGCTCGCGCGGCCTAGCCAGGCCGTCGAGCCGGGCCGGCGGCTCGAGCGAGGTGGGCGGAGAGCCTGTGGACGGCT
>DASWOO010000266.1:0-4521 GCA_036404335.1 Kofleriaceae bacterium | reverse complement strand
GGACATGCCGAACCCGACCGACGACACGCTCGAGACCCTGGACACCACCGACCTGCTGCGCGCCAGCGGCGGTTACTCCCCCGCGCTGTTCAGCGCGATGCAGCACGCCGTCGGCATGGGCCTGACCATCAACTCGACGACGACCGGCGGTCACGCGCCCAACTCGCGCCACTACCAGGGCAAGGCGTTCGACACGATCGGCACGCCGGGCCAGATGCAGGGCTTCTACAACTGGGCCGCCCAGAACACGCATCCCCACGAGCTGATCCACAAGAACCAGTTCCTCAAGGACGGCCAGCCGCACGCGCCGATCTCGGGGCACGACGGCCACGTCCATTTCAGTGTTTGAGGGGGCCTTCCCGCCCCCTCTTCGGCGGCGGAGCCGCCGAATTCACCCCTCCGCGCGCCGCGCCGCGCGTCCTTCCAGATCCGTCGCGACCAGGTCGCTGCTCTTTCAAAGGAATCACGCCATGAACACCCTCTCGATCTCGATCCTGTCCTCGGTCACCGGCGGCTTCTCGACCCAGGCCGCGAACGTCTGCAACCGCTCGCAGTTCGACTGGATGGCCGCGCACATCGTCCCGGACAACGCGGTGAAGCCGGGCGTCCAGCGCCACGTCGTGGTCAACGACGCCAAGACCTGCGGTTTCCCGATGCCGAAGTAACGGCTACGCTGGGCGGGTGACCCTCGCAGCATCCTATCCGGCGCACCTCGAGTACCTGCAGCGCGGCACCGAGGCCGCGCTCGCGGCCCACGGCTTCGACGCCGTCGTGCTGTGCGGTGGCGCGCCGGCGTCGCGCAACCGGTTCGACGACCAGACCTGGCCGCTGCTGCCGACCCCGGCGTTCGCGCACTGGTGCCCGCTGACCGAGGCCGACGCGTTCCTGGTCATCGCGCCCGGCGCGCGGCCCCGGCTCGTCCGCACCGTGGTCGACGACTTCTGGGAGACCGTCGCGCCGCCGGAGAGCAGCCACTTCTGGCCGTGCTTCGAGCTCGCCGAGGTCGCGCCCGGCCGCGCGGTCGACGTGCTGCCGACCGGGCGGGTCGCGGTGATCACGCGCGACCCCGAGGCCGCGCCCGGCATTGCCGGCACCGGGGGCACCGTCAACCCGCCGGGCCTGCTCGCCGCGCTCGACCTCCTGCGCACGCGCAAGACCGCGTACGAGATCGAGTGCCTCGCCGAGGCGAGCCGGCGCGCCGCGCGCGGCCACAAGCAGGCCGCCGAGCTGTTCCGCGCGGGCACGCCGTCCGAGCTCGCGCTCCACCTGGCGTTCCTGGCCGGCGCCGAGCAGGACGACCTGTGGGCGCCATACAAGGGCATCGTCGCGCTCGGCGCCCACGCCGCCGTGCTGCACTACGTCGCCTACACCCGCGCGCCGGTCGCGGGCGACACCTCGCTCCTGCTCGACGCCGGCGCCAAGTACCTGGGCTACGGCAGCGACATCACCCGGACCCACGTCCGCGGCGACGGCGCGGGTGCTCGCCGGTTCGGCGAGCTGCTCGCCCACATGGACGCGGTGCAGCAGGAGATCATCCGCCGGATCCAGCCGGGCCTGCCCTACGAAGACCTGCACGACGCCGCGCACCGGCTGCTCGCGGTCGCGCTCCGCGAGCTCGGCATCGGCCGGGCCAGCGCCGACGAGCTGGTCGCTCGCGGCGTGACCCGCGCGCTGTTCCCGCACGGCCTGGGCCACTCGCTGGGCATCACCGTGCACGACGTCGGGATGAAGCCGCGCCCGCCGCGGCCGGACAACCGGTTCCTGCGCAACACGTCGGTGATCGAGCCGGGGCAGGTGTTCACGATCGAGCCGGGGATCTACGTGATCGACGCGCTGATCGCGCCGCTCGCCGATGACGACCGCCGCGCGCTGCTCGACTGGGATGCGATCGCCGAGCTCAAGCCGTTCGGCGGGATCCGGATCGAGGACAACGTCGTGGTCGAGGACCGGGGGGTGCGCAACCTCACCCGCGAGGCGTTCGCCCAGGCCTGAGCCGGGCCGGGCTGGCGCAGCCTGCCCGGCTGCCGTATGTTCGGCCGGCAATGCGCGGGTCCTCTCTGCTGTTCATCGCGGTCTGCGCGACCGCTTGCGGATCGAAAACCGACAGCCCGCCGCCGGCCGGCTCGCAGGCGGGCTCCGGCTCGGACGCCACCCACAAGCCGCGCGGCGAGCAGGTGCCGCCGCCGGTGTCGCTCCAGGCGCCGCCGGCCGACGCGACCAGGACCGCGTCGGGCCTGATCTACAAGAAGCTCACGGTCAACGCGGCCGGCGCCCAGCCCAAGCGCAACGACACGGTGCTGATCAACTACACCGGCTGGCGCCAGGGCTCGGGCGAAACGTTCTTCACCAACCGCGGCCGCGGCAAGCCGATGCCGCTCAACCTGTCGACCACCGCGCCGGGCTTCACCGAGGGCCTGCAGCTGCTGCGGCAGGGCGAGACCGGGATCCTGTGGATGCCGCCGGAGATCGGCTACAAGACGCCGCCGGCGACCGGCAAGGCCGAGACCCTGGTCTACGAGGTCGAGGTCGTCGAGATCCAGGCCGCGCCGGCGATCCCGGACGACGTCGCCAAGGCGCCCGACAAGGCCGAGGCGCTGCCCACCGCCGGCAAACGGATCACGATCAAGCCAGGCACCGGCAAGGACAAGATCCGGCCCTACGACACCGTCACCTACGCGTACACCGCGTGGGACACGAGCGGCCAGATGCTCGACACCAGCGAGATGCGCAAGCGCACGCTGAGCGGCCAGCCGTCCAAGCAGGCGCCGGCGATGGCCGAGATGCTGACGTCGATGGTCAACGGCGAGCGCGCCCGGTTCTGGATCGACGCGGCCAAGATGGTCGCCGCGGGGCAGAAGCCGCTGGCGGTGAAGACCGGCACCGTGTGCTACGAGGTCGAGGTCACCGAGTGGACCAAGGCCGCGCACGAGCCGCCGCCGGTCCCGGCCGACGTCGCCAGGCCGCCGGCCGACGCCAAGAAGACCGCCAAGGGCGTGTTCTACAAGGTGGTGCGCGCGAGCTTGGCCAAGGACGTTCGCCACCCCGAGGCCAAGGACACCGTGCGGGTCAACTACACGGGCTGGACCACCGACGGCAAGATGTTCGATTCGTCGGAGCTGCGCGGCGAGCCCGCGACGTTCAACCTCGGCGGCGTGATCCCCGGCTGGACCGACGGCATCCCGACGATGATCGTCGGCGACCGGACGCGGTTCTGGATTCCCGAGGACATGGCCTACAAGGGGCAGGGCGGCAAGCCGGCCGGCATGCTGGTGTTCGACGTCGAGCTGCTCGGGATCATCCCGCCGCCGCAGGGCCCGCCGCACGATCAGGACACGCCACACTGATGGTGCCCGACGACGTCATCGCCGCCTGGGGCTGGCAGGGCGCGGACATCGCCGAGCTCCCGGGGGGCCTGATCAACGCGACGTCGGCGGTCCGGATCGCCGGCGCGCCGATCGCCGTGCTGCAGCGGCTGCACCCGGCGTTCGCCGGCGAGGTCAACCTCGACATCGAGGCGCTGACCGCGCACCTGGCGGGCGCGGGCCTGGCCACGCCGCGCGTGATCCGCACCCGCGACGATCGCGCGTGGCACGTCGATCACCACGGCCGGGCGTGGCGCGCGCTGACCTGGATCGACGGCGACACCGTGCACGGCATCCCCGACCCCAGCTGGGCGGCGGCCGGCGGCGCGCTGGTCGGTCGGTTCCATCGCGCGATCGCCGACCTGCGCCACGACTACGTGTTCGCGCGCCACGGCGTGCACGACACCGCCGCCCACCTCGCGCGGCTGGCCGAGCACCTGGAGGCCGGCGGCGAGCCCGAGGCGATCGCGCTCGGTCACCAGATCCTCGACGCCGCGCGCGCGCTGCCCGAGATGCCCGACGTGCCGCGGCGCCACTGCCACGGCGATCTCAAGATCTCCAACTTGCTGTTCGCCGGGACCCCGGTGCGCGGGGTCTGCCTGGTCGATCTCGACACGATCGGCCTGTCGACCATGGCATTCGAGCTCGGCGACGCGATGCGCTCGTGGTGCAACCCGCACAAGGAAGACGTCGGCCGCGTGCGGTTCGAGCTCGACACGTTCGCCGCCGCGATCGGCGGGTTCCGCGAGGTCGCCGATGACATCGTCACCGCCGACGAGCGCCGGTCGATCGTGATCGGGCTCGAGACGGTGTGCGTCGAGCTGGCCGCGCGGTTCGCGGTCGACCTGTTTCGCGACGATTACTTCGGCTGGGATCCGGCGCGGTTCCCGTCGCGCCGGGCGCACAACCTGGTGCGTGCGCATGGCCAGCTCGCGCTGGCGCTCGCGGTGCGCGCGGCCCGCACCGACGCGCTCGACATCGTTCAGACGGGCTCGTAGACGCCTGGCACGCGATACGCTCTACTGGCAGCCATGTGCTTACGCCGGTCAGCTGTCCTGCTGGCGCTCGTCCTGGCGGGCTCGGCCGGCGCGGCGGTGCCACTGCAGGGCGCGCGGGTCGCCGCCGATCAGCTGACCGCGATGCCGTCTGCCGGCGTGCG
>DASWOO010000265.1:0-1558 GCA_036404335.1 Kofleriaceae bacterium | reverse complement strand
CCAGGCCGCCGACCGCGAAGCCGATGCCCAGGCCCAGGTTCGCGGCCCAGTAGATGAGGCCGTACGCGCGGGCGCGGTCGGCGCTGGGCACGAGATCGGCGATCGCCGCGCTCGACGACGGGAAGTACAGCTGCTGGGCGGCGCCGCCGAAGAAGCACAGGCCGAACAGCACCGGCACGCTGTCGGTGAACGCGAGCGAGAGCACGGCGAGCCCGCCGGGGACCAGGCCGAGCAGCATCGTCGCCTTGCGGCCGACCCGGTCGGTGAGCACGCCGGCGACCGGCGACGCCAGCAGCGAGCCGACGCCCCAGCAGCCGACCAGCCCGCCGGCGAGCCGGGTCGACATGCCGAGATCCTGGGTCAGGTGCAGCGCGAGGAACAGGCCGACGAAGCTCGCGGCGCGGTTGATCAGGGTGCCGCCGAACAGCACCCAGAACACGGGCGACAGGCGAGCACGGGGGTCCGGCACGCGACCACATGTACCGTATCGCCGCGCGCGGCGCCCCTGCGGTACCTGGCAAAGCTAAGCTCGGCCATGGCCGTAGATCCGATTGTCCGCGCGCGCGACGTGCCGCCCGACGCGATCCTCCTCGATTGTCGCCCCGATATCGCCGCCTACACCGCGGGCCACATCGCCGGCGCGCGGCACGCGCAGCTCGAGCGCGATCTCGCCGCGCCCGCGCCCGAGCCGGCGCGCGGCGGCCGCCACCCGCTGCCGGACCTCGAGGCGTTCGCCGCCACGCTCGGCCGCTGGGGCATCACGCCGGCGTCGCGCGTCGTGGCCTACGACGATCAGAACGGGGCCAACGCCGCGTCGCGGCTGTGGTGGCTGCTGCGCGCGCTCGGCCACGCGCACGTCCAGGTCGTCGACGGCGGGCTGCAGGCGCTGCAGGCCGCCGGGCACGCGCTGACCGCCGAGCTTCCGTCGCCCGACGCGCAGCCGGCGTATCCCCACCCCGGCTGGCGCGCCGGGCTCGCCGACATCGACGAGGTCGAGCAGGCGCGCCAGGCCGGCGACCGCCGCGTGATCGACGTGCGCGCGGCGTTCCGCTATCGCGGCGAGCGCGAGCCGATCGATCCGATCGCCGGCCACATCCCCGGGGTGCGCAACGCGCCGTTCGCCGACAACCTGGCCGCCGACGGCACGTTCAAGTCGGCGGACGAGCTGCGCGCGCTCCTGACCGCCGCGCTCGACGGGGTCGCGCCCGCGCGGGCGATCATCCACTGCGGCTCGGGGGTCACCGCGTGCCACACGCTGCTGGCGCTCGAGCGCGCCGGGATGCCGGGCGCCAAGCTCTACGTCGGATCGTGGAGCGAGTGGTGCCGGAACCCGGCGCGCCCGCGGGATCCGCAGTGACCGACGCCGAGCTGCTCGCGAGCGCGCACGCCGCGCGCCCCGCCGGCTGGGTCGCCGACGCCGCGTTCATCGCGCACGCCCGGGCGCACGCCGAGGCGCACGCCCGGGCGTGCGATCCCGGCGACGCCGGCGAGCTCCACGCCGCGGACCTGTACCTCGCCCTGGCGTGCGCGCACGGCGTGCCGGCGGCGCTCGAGGCGC
>DASWOO010000264.1:0-1674 GCA_036404335.1 Kofleriaceae bacterium | reverse complement strand
TGGTACTCGAACCATGTCGCCCGCGCAACGCGGCACAGGGCGCGGGCGGGCCGAGGCCCTGGGGCCGCTCAGGGTCGCTCAGGGCGCGACGACGAGCGACAGCTGGCCGAACGTCGACGCCCGGAGCGGCTGGTCGTGCAGTTGCCCGTCGATCTGCATCGGCAGCGCGTAGCGATCGACCGACACACCGGCGCGCGCCTCGAGGTGCACCATGTGGGTGATCAGCCACTGCAGCTCGGCGAACCCGGCGCCGCCCTCGCGGCTCGCCTTCATCTGCGTCTTGGCCATCGCCACGGCCCAGGTGTCGCCCGAGGCCTCGCCGGCGATCGCGCCGTGCAGCCACGATGTCAACTGCCACTCGGCGCGGACGTGGTGGGGCAGGAACACGTCGAGCTTGAAGCGCGAGCCCTCGCGCTGGTGGACGTAGCCGAGCAGCGGGATCACCGGGATCGTCGGCGAGGTCGATGTGTAGACCAGGCCGAACACGATCGCGTCCGACGGGCCCATCACGTGGTGGAGCATCGCGCAGGTCGTGAACTGCACGGCATCCCACGAGGTGTCGTGGAGGTCGGACGCGTGCGACGCGCCGGCCGAGCCGCGCAGCGACCAGTCGTTGGGCAGGCCCATGCCGCCGCCGACCATGGCCTCGAACTTGTGGAGCTGGAGCTGCTCGCGGCCGAACCCGACGGGGAAGTCGAGCTGGGTCTGGCTGTAGCTGGCGAGCAAGGCGAGGCCGTAGCTGTCGCCGCGGGCGAGCGGCGCCGCGGCCTTGATCCGGTAATCGGTCACGTCGAGCGAGCCGTTGTGGGTGTTGCCGATCGAGGCGAGCACCATGTCGGCGCGTGGCGACAACCGCTGACCTGCGGACTCGTGGACCACGGGCTCGGTCGCGGCCTCGATCGGATCGACCGCGCCGGGATCCGCGGCCGCGGTGCGCAGCGGCTCGGCCGCCTTCGGATGCACCGGATCTGCGGACGCGACGCTCGCCAGCGTCGACACCACAGCGAGCACGATCGCGCGTCTCACTGAAAACACCCTAAACAACTCGATCGTGCGAATGGGAACAAATCGACCGCTGCATCGACGAAACCGCGAGGGACTTTAGACCCCGGAGACAGTCCCACCCTGTGGGAGATCGGTAATCACGGTCCGATCCGCTGGCCGTCGCGGAACACGCCGCCGGTCTCGCGCGTCGTCACGCCGAACATCACGCTCGTGCCGCCCTGCTCGACGGTGCGCGGCGCACCTCGCCCGCCCATGTCGGTGCGGCACCAGCCCGGGCAGATCGCGTTGACCACGATCTGGCGCGGCGCGAGCTCTACCGAGAGCACGCGGGTCAGCGCGTTGAGCGCGGCCTTCGACACGCCGTACGCGTCGGTGCCCCAGCCGTCGCCGCTGCTGCCGGCGTACGCGGTCATCCGCTCGACCAGCGCGTCGCGGGTCAGCCGCGGATCGGTCAGAAGATCCCGATGTGCGATGGCGAGATGGCTCAGCGCGCCGAGCTCGCTGGTGACGTTGGTGATCGTCGCGCCGTCGCGCAGCAAGGGCAGGAGGCCCAGCGTGGTGCGCAGCGGTCCGAAGAAGTTGGTCTGCACGGTGCGGGCGACGCTGGCCTCGCGATACACGCCGGCGTTGTTGATCAGCGCGTCGATCCGGATCGCGCCGTCGCGAAGC
>DASWOO010000263.1:0-1829 GCA_036404335.1 Kofleriaceae bacterium | reverse complement strand
CCGGTCGGGTCGGCGAACACCTCGCGCACCGCCCAGCCCGCGTCGGCGAGCAGCCCGGCCAGCGCGTCGGGTGCGTGCTTGTAGCAGTGCTCGGTGACGATCGGCTCGCCGCGCTCGAACGCGAACACCTCGCCGCGCACGCGGACGGTCTGCTTGCGCCGGCTGACCAGGTGCATCTCGATCCGCGACTTCTGCGCGTCCCACACCGCGCGGTGCATGAAGTTGGCGAGCTCGAACGTCGCCCCGTACGTCTGGTTCAGGTGCGCGAGGATGTTGAGATCGAACTCGGCCGTGACGCCCTGCGTGTCGTCGTAAGCGCGGAGCAGCGCCTCGGCGTCCTGGTTGGCGTCGGCGCCGAGGACCAGCGCCGCGCCGGGGCCGGCGAGCCGGGCGAACCGGGCGAGGAACTGGCGGGCGGCGTCGGGCTCGAAGTTGCCGATCGTCGAGCCGGGGAAGAACACCGCCGTGCGGCCCTCCGGCCGATCGGCGCGCTCGCCGGGCGGGCGCGGCAGCTCGAGCTCCTGGGTGTAGTCGCCCGCGATCGGCTGGACGTCGAGCCCGGGGAACGCGGCCTCGAGGGTCATCGCGGTGTGGCTCAGCTGCTCGGCGCTGACGTCGATCGGCACGTAGATCGCCGGCCGGTCGAGCGCGGTCAAGAGCATGCGGGTCTTGATCCCGGCGCCGCTGCCCGGCTCGATCACGCGCGCCGCCGGGCCGATCGCCCGCGCGATCGCCGGCAGGTGGGCCTCGAGCAGCGCGAGCTCGGTGCGGTACGGGTAGTACTCCTCGAGCTCGCAGATCTGCTCGAACAGCTCCGCGCCGCGCGTGTCGTAGAGCAGCTTGCAGGGCAAGAGCTTGCGCGGCGCGCGCAGGCCGGCGAGGACTTCGTCGCTCGCCAGCGTCTCGGTCGGTTGGCGTCGCGCGCTGGTGGTCGTCGGCTTCATCGAGCAGCTCCTGCCAAGTGGGTCGGGTCAGGCGTCGGTCGCCAGCCGCACGCCGGTCATCTGCCAGCGCGCGCTCGGCGGGAAGAAGTTGCGATACGACCGCCGGGTGTGGCCGTCGGGGGTGAAGCACGAGCCGCCGCGCAGCACGTTCTGGCCGCTCATGAACTTGCCGTTGTACTCGCCGAGCGCGCCGGCGAGCGGCCGGAACCCGGGGTACGGCGAGTAGCTGCTCGACGTCCATTCCCAGACGTCGCCGAACATCTGGGCGAGCGGCACGGCAGGCTCGGCGGGCTCGGCGCGATCGGGGTGGAGCCGGCCGGCGCCGACGAAGTTACCGTGGACCGCGAGCGTGCGGCTCGCGTGCTCCCACTCGACCTCGGTCGGCAGGCGCGCGCCCAGCCAGTGGGCGATCGCGTCAGCCTCGTACAGGCTCAGGTGACACGCGGTCTCGGCCGGATCGACGGCGCGCACGCCGGCGAGGTCGTAGGTCGCGTGATCGCCGTCGCGCGCGACCCAGTACAGCGGCGCGGCCCAGCCCTCGGCCTTGACCATCGCCCAGCCGTCGCTCAGCCACAGGCGGTGATCGCGATAGCCGCCGTCGGCGATGAACGCGAGGACCTCGGCGTTGGCGATCGGCCGGGTCGCCAGCCGGTACGGCTCGACCAGCGCGCGGTGGCGCGGCCGCTCGTTGTCGAACGCGAACCCGGGGTCGCTGGTGCCGAGCTCGACGATGCCGCCGGGCTCGGCGTGCCAGGCCAGCGGCTCGGGCATGCTCGGCGAGGCGCGCGGCAGCTCGCGATACGCCGGGCGCAGCGGCTGGGTGCCGAGCATGTACTTGGCGTCGGTGAGGATCAGCTCCTGGTGCTGCTGCTCGTGGTGCAGGCC
>DASWOO010000262.1:0-4957 GCA_036404335.1 Kofleriaceae bacterium | reverse complement strand
GCGCCCGACAATCCGCGCGATGCCCCCGAGCCCGCGATGCCGAGCCGCGTCGAGACCCTGATCGCGCTCGGCCGGGTGCCGCTGCTCGCGCCGCTGACCACGCGCCAGCTGGCCGACGTCGCCGAGCGCGCGCGCTGGGCTCAGGTCGCGGCCGGCACGATCGTGGTCACCGCGGGCGACGCGCTCGACGCGCTGATCGTCGTCGACGACGGCGAGCTCGCGCTCGGCGACCGCCGGATCGCCGCCGGCGAGGTCGTCGACGAGCTCGCGCCGGTCGCGCCGGTCGCGCTCGGCCACGATCTGCGCGCGACCCGCGCCGCCCGGCTGATCCGGCTCGAGCGCGTCGACTTCGAGGAGCTGGTCGACGACGTCCCGGGGCTGGCCGCCGCGGTGTGCCGCGCGCTCGGCGAGCGGGCCCGGCGCGCCGAGGATGGCCACTACCGCTCGCCGCTCGCGACGATCCGTTGACCCCCTGCGCGCCCATGCTCACGGCATTCGAACGCGCCGGGATCGCCAGAATGCCAGTCGCGGGCCGCGGGGGCGAGGCGCCTCAAGCTTATGCGGACCCGGCCGAATCTTTACGACACCATGCTCCATGCTCGGCCGCCGCGACGGGTGCTGTTCGTCGACCCCGATGCCGAGCTGCTCGCGACCTGCACCGCGGTCGCCGGTGATCACGGCTACCAGGCCGACGCGACCGCGCCGGCCGGCGCGATCGATCGGATGGAGCGCTACGCCTACAGCGTGATCGCGATCGACCTCGAGGCCACCGGCGGCCACGGCCGGTCGCTGATCGAGGAGCTGTGCGCCCGCTACCCGACGACCACGTTCGTCGCGATCACCACGCGCGCCGGCCTCGACCGGCCGCGCAGCCACCGGCTCGACACCGCGATCGCCACGATCGTGCTGCGGCCGTTCGACCCGGCCGAGCTTGCGGTCGCGCTCGGCGACGCGTTCGCGCTCCACGAGCGCCGCGACCGCCACCGCGCGACCACGCTCGAGCAGTCGAGTGTGCTGGTCGTCGAGGACAACGACGGCGACGCGGACCTGCTCGGCGAGTACCTCGCGGCGCTATGGGGCGTGCAGATCACCCGCGCGGTCAGCGTCGAAGACGGCGCGCGCGCGCTCGCCGACCGGGCGTTCCAGTTCATCATCTCGGACCTGACCTTGCCCGACGCGCGCGGGCTCGACGCCGTGCGCCGGCTCCAGCCGCTCGCGCCCGACACCCCGTTCATCGTGGTCAGCGGCCTAGACGACGAGGACCTCGCGCTGCAGGCCGTCCAGCACGGCGCGCAGGACTACCTGGTCAAGGGCCAGATCGACGCGGCGAGCCTGCGCCGGACCCTGCGCCATGCCCGCGAGCGCAAGCAGGTCGCCAACCGGCTGTTCCACCTGACCCGCCACGATCCGCTGACCGGCGCCGCCAACCGCGCCGCGCTGCGCGAGCGGATCGACCACGCGCTGGCCCGCGCCCGCCGCCGCAACATCGGCTTTGCCGTGGTGTTCGTCGACCTCGATCGGTTCAAGGCGATCAACGACACCCGCGGCCACGACGTCGGTGACACCGTGCTGTGCCAGGTCGCGCGCCGGCTGCACGAGGCGGTGCGGACCACCGACGTCGTCGCCCGGCTCGGCGGCGACGAGTTCGCCGTGCTGCTCGATGATCTGGGCCCCGGATCGTGCCCGGCCGAGGTCGCCGAGCGGATCCGCAGCGGGCTCGAGGCGCCGATCCAGGTCGACGGCCACGCCCTGGTCGTCACCGCCAGCGTCGGCGTCGCGATCTATCCCGAGGTCCAGGGCACGGTTGACGACATGCTCAAGGCCGCCGACACCGCGATGTACCTGGCCAAGGGCAAGGGCCGCAACAACGTCCAGCTGTCCGGCTCGGTCCCGGCCGACGTCCGCGCCCGGCTCGCGCTCGCCGCCGATCTGCAGCACGCGCTCGAGCGCAACGAGCTGACCCTGCAGTTCCAGCCGCAGTTCACGATCGACACCCAGCGCGTGGTCGCGTTCGAGGCGTTGCTGCGCTGGCACCGCGGCGGCGACACCCCGGTGCCGCCGTCCGAGTTCATCCCGGTGCTCGAGCACTCCGGACGGATCATCGCGGTCGGCGAGTGGGTGATGCAGCGCGCCTGCGAGCAGCTCGCCGGCTGGCGCGCCGCGGGCTGGACCACGCTGCGCGTCGCGGTGAACCTGTCGGCGCGGCAGATCGCCCACCCCGGGCTGGTCGATTGCGTCCGCCGCTGCCTGGCGCGCTTCGCCCTGCCGGGCGACTGCATCGAGCTCGAGCTGACCGAGAGCATGCTGATGGGCGACGTCCAGCACACCGTGCAGGTGCTCGCCGAGCTCCGCGCGCTCGGCGTGCGGATCGCGATCGACGACTTCGGCACCGGCTACTCGTCGCTGTCGTACCTCAGCAAGTTCGCGGTCGACTGCCTGAAGATCGACAAGTCGTTCATCCACGAGCTGCACGCCGACCGCGAGCGCGCGCTGATCACCAGCGCGATCGTCACCCTGGGCCATCACCTCGGCCTGCAGGTCGTGGCCGAGGGCGTCGAGACCGCCGAGCAGCTCGCGTTCCTCACCGAGGCGCGCTGCGACCTGGTCCAGGGCTTCCTGCTCGGCCGGCCGGCGGACGCGGCCGCGTTCCGGATGGCGCCCGAGCCGCTGCGCCCGGGATCGTCTCTGATTGTTCCGGCGTATCAGTAAGACCGCACACGGGCAAAGCACCCCGGTGTTACCCCGGCGGGCCTCCCGCGGGCGGCGCGGCGGCCGACCTAACAGGTGATGGGGCAGGACGTTTCCACGCGCCGCGTGCTGTTCGTGGACCGCGACGTGGCGGCGTGCGCGGCGTGGACGCGGGCGGCGGCGGGCCACGGCCTGGTCGCCGACCGGGTCGATCCGGACCAGGCGCTCGCGCACGCCGAGCAGGCGGGCGGGTACGGCGTGATCGTCGTCGGCCTGGCCGAGCGCGGCGAGGCCTGGCGGCTGATCGACGCGCTGATCGTCCGGTATCCGTACAGCGTGGTCGTCGCGACCGCGGCGCGGGCCGAGCCGGTCGAGCGCCACGGGCCGCCGGGCGCCCAGCTCGAGATCGCCACGCTGCTGCTCGAGCCGTTCACCGCCGAGGACCTGGCGGTCGCGCTGCTCGATGCGTTCGAGCTGGTCGACCGCCGCGGCCGCCACCGCGCGACCTCGTTCGACCGCGCCCACATCCTGCTCGTCGAGGACAACGAGGGCGACGCCGATCTGATCACCGACTACCTGCAGGAGATCTGCGGCGCGATCGTGACGCCGGCGACCCGGGTCGACGACGCGGCCCGCGCGATGAGCTTCCATAGCTACGACTTCGTGATCTCCGATCTGACCTTGCCCGACGCGCGCGGCCTCGACGCCGTGCGCCGGCTCCAGCCGCTCGCGCCCGACGCGCCGTTCCTGGTCCTAACCGGCACCGACGACGAGGAGCTGGCGCTCGAGGCGGTGAAGCAGGGCGCGCAGGACTACCTGGTCAAGGGCCAGATCGACGCGGTGTCGCTGCGCCGGACCCTGAGCCACGCCCGCGAGCGCAAGCAGACCTGGAACCGGCTGCGCGAGCAGAGCCGGCACGATCCGCTGACCGGCGCCGCCAACCGCGCCGCGCTGCGCGAGCGGATCGAGGCCACGCTGGCCAAGGCGTCGCGCCGCCGCGTGGCGTTCGCCGTGCTGTTCATCGATCTCGATCGGTTCAAGGCGATCAACGACAGCTGCGGCCACGCCGCCGGCGACATCGTGCTGTGCGAGATCGCCGAGCGCATGCGCCAGGCGACGCGGCCCACCGACGTCGTCGCCCGGCTCGGCGGCGACGAGTTCGCGGTGTTCCTCGATGATCTGTGGCCCGACGCGCGGCCGCTCGAGGTCGCCGAGCGCATCCTCGACGCGCTGGCCCGGCCGATCGCGGTCCCCGGCCGCGAGGTCACGGTGACCGCGAGCATCGGCCTGGCGTGCTATCCGGAGATCGCGGGATCGGTCGCCGGCAGCGTCGACGAGATCCTCAAGGCCGCCGACTCCGCGATGTACGTCGCCAAGGGCCACGGCCGCAACAACATCCAGGCCTACGGCGCGGTGTCGGAGGCCGAGCGGGCCCGCCGCGCGCTGACCGCCGAGCTCGCGCACGCGGCCGAGCGCGGCGAGCTGTCGCTGCAGTTCCAGCCGCAGTACACGATCGACGGCCAGCGGGTGGTCGCGTTCGAGGCGCTGCTGCGCTGGACCCGGGCCAACGGCAGCGCGGTGCCGCCCGCCGAGTTCATCCCGCTGCTCGAGGACTCCGGCCGGATCGTCGCGGTCGGCGCCTGGGTGATCGAGCGCGCGTGCGAGCAGCTGATGCGGTGGCGCGGCGAGGGCTTCACCGCGCTGCGGGTCGCGGTCAACCTGTCCGCCCGGCAGATCGCCGACGCCGGGCTGGTCGAGCAGGTCCGCGGCGCGCTCGCCCGCCACGCGATGCCGCCGGCGTGCCTCGAGCTCGAGCTGACCGAGACCATGCTGATGGCCGACATCGGGCGCGCGACCGCGGTGCTCGCCGAGCTGCGCCGGCTGGGCGTGCGGATCGCGATCGACGACTTCGGCACCGGCTACTCGTCGCTGTCGTACCTCAGCAAGTTCGCGGTCGACTGCCTGAAGATCGACCGGTCGTTCATCCAGAACGTCGATCCGCACGGCGCCGGCAGCCGGGACGGGGCGATGATCACCAGCGCGATCGTCACGCTGGGTCACCACCTGGGGCTCGAGGTCGTCGCCGAGGGCGTCGAGACCGCCGAGCAGCTCGCGTTCCTGCGCCAGATCCACTGCGACCTGGTCCAGGGCTACCTGCTCGGCCGGCCGGTGGACGCCCGCCAGGTGTCGCTGCCCCGCCCGGCAGCGGCGGCGCCCGCGCGCAAGACCGGCGTGGTCCCCTGCGTGGGCATCACGGCCGCTTGATCAG
>DASWOO010000261.1:0-2685 GCA_036404335.1 Kofleriaceae bacterium | reverse complement strand
AGTCGGTGGTCGCCGAGGAGCTGGGCGACGAGCGCACCGACAAGCACGCGACCCCGACGGAGCGCGTGGGTTGAGCCCGCGGGCGCCCTTCGCGCACGACTCGATTCACATGGCGCGGTGCCTGGCGCTGGCCGAGGCGCATCGCGGCCGGACCTCGCCCAACCCGCTGGTCGGCTGCGTGATCGTCGACCGGCGCGGACGGGTGATCGCCTAGGGCGCGCATCGCGGCCCGGGCACGGCCCACGCCGAGATCGACGCGCTGCGCGCGATCGGCGGTCAGGCGCCGGGCGGCACGCTCTACGTCAACCTCGAGCCGTGCAACCACCAGGGCCGGACCCCGCCGTGCGCGCCGGCGGTCCGCGCCAGCGGCGTCGCGCGGGTCGTCGTCGGCACCCGCGATCCGATCGCGTCGCACGCCGGCGGCATCGCCCGGCTGCGGCGCGCGAAGATCGCCGTGACCACCGGCGTCCTGGCCGCCGAGTGCGAGCGCGCCAACCTGGCGTTCTTCACCTGGGCGCGCCACGGCCGGCCGGCGTTCACGCTCAAGGCCGCGATCACGCTCGACGGCAAGATCGCGACGGTCGCCGGCGAGTCGAAGTGGATCACCGGCGCGGCGGCGCGCGACGACGTGATGCGGCAGCGCGACGGCCACGACGCCGTCATGGTCGGCATCAACACCGTGCTCGCCGACGACCCGCAGCTGTCCGCCCGCCGGCCCGGCGCGCGCGATCCGGTGCGCGTCGTGATCGACAGCGCGCTGCGGACCCCCCCGGCCGCGCGGCTGCTCTCGTCCGGCCCTCGGACGATCATCGCGTGCGGCCCCGGGGCCCCGGCGCGGCGCGAGGCGGCGCTGGCCCGGCGCGGCGCCGAGATCTGGCGGGTCGGCGCGGCGCCGGACGGCCGGGTCGACCTCGCCGAGGTCGCGCGCAAGCTCGCCGAGGCCGGCCTGCTCGCGGTCCTCGTCGAGGGCGGCGGGCAGCTCCACGCCTCGCTGCTCGCGCAAGGCCTGGCCGATCGCCTGGTGATCTACGTGGCGCCCCGCCTGGTCGGCGGCCCGGCGCCGAGCTGGGTCGGCGGCGACGGTCTCGCCCGGCTCGCCGACGCACACGCGTTCGACTTCGAACCGGGCCCGACGCGGCTCGGCGACGACCTGCGGCTGATCGCCGTGCGCCGCTCCGAACGTCGCTGACGCAACGCGCGGCACCCTCGGAACATCTCCGAGGGGGGCTGCGCGCGCGCCGCCGGTTCCTGAAATTGTGCTGGCGTCGCAAACAGCCGGACGGTTAGCGTCATCGTCTCGATGAAATTCAACCTTCGCTCTCTCTTCCTCGGCTCGTGCGCCCTGGTCCTGGGCTGCACCGCCGGGGACCCGGCGGACACCGAAGGCGAGGCCGTCCAGCCGATCGTCGCGGCGGTCGGTCTCGGCGCCACGCCGGTCGCGGTCAACGCCAGCGGCATCCCGCACCTGCTCCGCGGCAGCGACGCGATGCCGGCGATCCCCGCGGCGACCGCGACCGAGTCCGCGCGCCAGCACCTCGCGCGGCTCGCCCCGGCGTGGGGCGTGCGCGGCGCGGCGCGGATGCCGCAGCTCGACGCGCTCGGCGAGGTCCCGGTCCGCGGCGGCACGATCGTCCGGTTCCGCCAGGTCATCGACGGCCTGCCGGTCGAGCCCACGGCCGGCGGCGAGATGCGCGTCCTGGTCCGCGGCGACGGCGCGCTGGTCGCCGCCAGCGGCGTGCTGATCGCGGCCGACGCGGCGCGCGGCAGCACCGCCCAGTTCGTCGATCACGACGACACCGCCGCGGTCGCCCGCGCGGTCGGCGCGGCGTACAAGACCACGATCCCGGTCGCGCGGCTCGCGCGCGGCCGCGACGCCGCCAGCGGCGCGGCCACCGTGTCGGGCCAGTCCGGCGCGATCCACGTGTCGCTGTCGCGCGCCCACCAGGCGTGGATCCCGCAGGGCACGGCGCTGACCCCGGCGTGGGTCGTCGAGGCCTACTCGAGCAACCACAGCACCGACGGCGACGCCTACCGCACGGTGATCTCGGCCAGCGGCAAGGTCCTGTCGCGCACCAACCTCAAGGCCGACGCGGCGTTCAAGTACCGGGTCTACGCCGAGACCACGGGCGAATTCCATCCGTTCGACGGCCCCGAGGTCGACTCGTCGCCCAACATGGCCACCCCGCAGATGTTCCCCCAGCACCGCGCGTTCCCGGCGTACCGCCCGGCGAACCTGATCTCGGTCGACGGCACCAACCACCCGGCGCCCGCCGGCACCGCCGCCGACCCGTGGCTCGCGGCCGGCGCGACCATGACCCAGGGCAACAACGTCGACGCGTACACCGACGCGCACCCGCCCGACGGCCTGACCGACGGCGACTTCCGCGCCGATGCCACCGCCGCCGGCGTGTTCGATCGCACCTACGACTTCACCAAGAGCGCGGTCGACAGCGTCGATCAACAGAAGACCGGCATCACGTCGCTGTTCTACCTGATCAACTGGATGCACGACTTCTGGTACGACGGCGGGTTCAACGAGGCGGCTGGCAACGGCCAGCTGAACAACTACGGCCGCGGCGGCATGGACAAGGATCCGGTGCTCGCCGAGGCCCAGGACAACGCGCTCGGCCCCGACGGCGGCTCGCGCAACAACGCCAACATGGCGACCCAGTCGGACGGCATGTC
>DASWOO010000260.1:0-2166 GCA_036404335.1 Kofleriaceae bacterium | reverse complement strand
GCCCGATCCTGCCGCTATGCCGCGGGTGGCGATCGTCCGCACCAGCTCGGTCGGCACCGGCTGGGTCCGCAGCTCGAGCATGAGGCGCAGGTCGCGCTCGGTCCGCGACGCGCCCTCGCGATCGGCCTTGTTGACCGCCAGCACGTCGGCGATCTCGAGCAGGCCCGACTTGATCGCCTGGATCGCGTCGCCCAGGCCGGGCACGGCGACGACCACCGTGGTATGCGCCGCGCGCATCACGTCGATCTCGTCCTGGCCGACGCCGACCGTCTCGATCAGGATGCGATCGAAGCCCATCGCGTCGAGCACGCAGACGACGTCGAACGTCGAGCGCGACAGGCCGCCGAGCGCGCCGCGGGTCGCCAGGCTGCGGATGAACACGCCGGGGTCGAGCGCGTGGCGCTGCATCCGCACCCGGTCGCCGAGGATCGCGCCGCCCGACAGCGGCGAGCTCGGGTCGATGCACACCGCGCCGACCCGCTCGCCGGCCGCGCGATAGTGCGAGATCAGCGCGTCGACCACGGTCGACTTGCCGGCCCCCGGGTTGCCGGTGATGCCGACGATGTACGCGCGGCCGGTGTGCGGGAACAGCTGCTTGAGCGCCGCGATCGCCTCCGGCCGGCGGTCGTCGAGATCGCGCATCAGCCGGGCGGCGGCGCGGACGTCGCCGGCGAGGATCTGCGCGACCCGCTCGATCACGGCGCGGCCGGCGCGACGACCTGGACCATGCGGAGCTCGGCGTCGGCGATCAGGCTGGACCCGACGCCGCGCGGGAGCTGGACGACGCTGGTCGGTGTCACCGGCAGCGCGACGCCGTTGATCGTCAGCGTGCCGCGGCCGGCGAGCACGTAGAGCAGCTCGGTCCCCGGCTGCGCGGCGAGCTGGCCGCCGGCGGGCAGCCGGACGATCGCAGCCGCCAGCACCGGCGCTTGGAGCGCACGGGTGAAGCTGGTCACGGCGCCGACGGTCCGCGCGGCCGACGCCGGCAGCACCACCGGCGCGGCCAGCAGGTGCTCGACGCCGCTGACCTCGCGGTTGGGCAGCGCGCCGGCGCGCGCCGCGCCCTCGCGGCCGCCGGGCACGACGGCGATCATCGCGCGCAGCTCGCCGGCGCCGGCGCGGACCTCGCGCACGCCGCCCTCGGGCACGTACAGCATGTCGCCGGCGGCGACCGCGCGCGGCGGACCGGTGTGGCCGCGGACCTCGCCGGCGGCGAGGAAGTACCACAGCTCGGCGCGGTCGGCCCAGCGCGGCCCGGTGGTGCCGCCGGCGGCGACCGCGACCTCGAACATCGACGCGGCGGCGCTGCCGGTGTTTGTCTCGTCGAGCAGGACGCGCACGGCGATCCGCGACGCGCCGGCGCCCTGCCCGGTCCACGCGACCAGCGCGCGGTCGATCGTGTTCTGCCCGTCGGGCGCGGCGAACTTGAACGGCAGCTGGATCACCTGGCCGATCAGCGGCGGCGCCCAGCGGTACGCCGCGAGCAGCTGGCGGACGCACGCCGCGAGCTGGGTGTTGCGCGTGGTGTCGCGGATCAGCTGGACCTGGGCGCCGGCGGCGGCAATGTCGATCTGCGCGGTCAGCTCGCCCTCGATATCGAAGCGCGCGGTCGCGGCCGCCGCCCAGCACTGCTGCGACGCCGGGCGCAGCTCGGTCATCGCCTTCTGGATCGCGGCCAGCCGCGCCTCCTGCACCGCCGGGCTCGGCGGCGCGGCCGGATCATCCGCGGCGGCGCTGCCCGCGCCCGCGGCGCTGCCCGCGGCGCCGGCCGGGGCGGCGCTGCCCGGCGCCAGCGGGCTCGGCGACTTCTCCGGCCCGCACGCGGCCAGCACCAGCAGTGCAGCGAGCGCCCGCATCACTTGAGCAGATTGCGCGCGATCACCAGGCGCTGGATCTCGCTGGTGCCCTCGTAGATCCGCGTGACCCGCACGTCGCGCAGCGCGCGCTCGACCGGGAAGTCGCGGACGTAGCCGTAGCCGCCGTGAACTTGCAGCGCGATGTCGCAGATCTTCCAGGCGTGCTCGCTCGCGTACAGCTTGGCCATCGCGGCCTGCTGCGAGAACGGCTGGCCGGTTTCCTTGAGGTACGCCGCGCGCAAGGTCATCAGCTTGGCGGCGTCGAGCCAGGTCGCCGCGTCGGCCAGCATCGCGCCGATCGCCTGGTGCT
>DASWOO010000259.1:0-2576 GCA_036404335.1 Kofleriaceae bacterium | reverse complement strand
TCGCCGACCGCGACCATGTGGATCATGGTCGGCGGGAAGTGGCCCGACTTCTTGAGCGTGGCGGCCAGCGACTCGCCCTCGGTGACCGCGCGCTTGGCTTCGTCGATGGCGCGCTGGATCAGGATGTTGCCGACGATCTGCTTGGCGGTCTCGAGCGCGCGCAGCATTGGCACGCCGGACGACAGCATCGTGCCAAGCGTGCGCGAGAACCGGCTGACGTTGATGGTGCGGGACAGCTCGCCAAGTACGGGCAGCTTCAGGAGAACACGGTCGGTGACCTCTCGCCCATCCTTCGACTTACGCCAGCGCATGAACAGGATGATTGCAGCGATCGAGCCAACCAGCGCGAGCCACCAGTAGTCGCGGAAGAAGTCCGAGCTGGCGATCAGCATCCGGGTGTTGATCGGCAGGGTCTTGCCCTGCTGCTTGAACATCGACGTGATGTTCGGGATGACCTTGATCATCAGCACCGACATGATCGCCAGGCCGACGATCAGCATGACCAGCGGGTAGATCATCGCGCTCTGAATCTTCGACTTGAGCTTCTGCGAGCCCTCGAGGAAGTCGGCCAGGCGCAGCATGACCTCGTCGAGGTTGCCCGCGACCTCGCCGGCGCGGACCATCGACACGAACAGGTCGTCGAACAGCTTGGGGTGGCGAGCGAGCGCGTCGGCGAACGAGCTGCCCTCGTTGACCGCGGCGCGGACCTCGGACACCGGCGCCTTGAACCGGACGTTGGTGATCTGCTCGACCAGCGCGCCCAGCGTGTCGGCCAGCGGGATGCCGGCCTTGATCAGGGTCGCCATCTGCCGGGTGAACGTCGCGATCTCGATCTTCTTGACGCCGCCGATCAGCCCGCCGAGATCGACGTCGCGCGACAGCCCGCCCTTCCGGGCGTTCTGCTCCTTGGCGAGCTTGCCGCCGCGCGACAGCTCGAAGCTCATGACGTGGACGCCGTCCTTGCGCAGGATCTGGCGCAGCGCCTTGGGAGACTCCGCGTCGCGGACGCCGGACACTTGCTTGCCCGACGAGCCGACGCCTTTGAATGCGTACATTGCCATCAGTCGCTGGTCTCCGCGGTCATCAGCATGACCTCCTCGGGGGTGGTCATGCCCTGGACCACCTTGCGCGCGCCATCGAAGCGCAGGTGGACCATGCCGTTCTGGATCGCCGCGTTGCGGATCGCGCCGGAGTCGGCCTTCTCGAGGCTCAGCCGGCGGACCTGATCGTTGACCATCAGCAGCTCGTAGATCGCGGTCCGGCCGCGATAGCCGAGGCTATTGCACGCCGGGCAGCCGGTCGCGTGGAACACGGTGCCGGGCGGCGGCGGCCGCATGCCCTTGACCACCGGGAACTGGTAGCCGTTGGCGAAGAACACCTCGGGCTCGAGGCCGAGCTCGCGGAGCACCTCGTCGGTCGGCCGCACCGGCTGCGCGCACTCGTAGCACGGCCGGCGGACCAGGCGCTGCGCGAGCAGGCCGACCAGCGACGAGGCGACGAGGAACGGCTCGATGCCCATGTCGACCAGGCGGGCGATGCCGCCCGCGGCGTCGTTGGTGTGGACGGTCGAGAACACGAGGTGGCCGGTCAAGGACGCGGTGATCGCCACCTCGGCGGTCTCGCGGTCGCGGATCTCGCCGACCATGATCACGTCGGGATCCTGGCGGAGGAACGAGCGCAGGCCCGACGCGAACGTCAGATCGATCTTGGAGTTGACCTGGGTCTGCGAGATGCCCTCGAGCTGGTACTCGACCGGATCCTCGACAGTGAGGATGTTGACGTCGGGCGAGTTGATCTCGGACAGGCAGGCGTACAGCGTCGTGGTCTTGCCCGAGCCGGTCGGGCCGGTGACGAGCAGGATGCCGTGCGGCCGGGCGATGATCGCGCGGATCTGCTCGAGCTGATCGGCGGCGAAGCCGATGTCGGCCAGGCCGAGCAGCACCGAGCTGCGGTCGAGCAACCGGATCGTGATGCTCTCGCCGCCGGCGGTCGGCGCGGTCTCGACGCGCATGTCGACGTCCTTGCCGGCCATCTTGCGCCGGATCCGGCCGCTCTGCGGCAGGCGCTTCTCGGCGATGTTGAGCCCGGCCATGATCTTGACGCGCGCGACGATCGACTGCTGGAACTTCTTGGGCGCGCGCTTGGCCTCGCGCAGCACGCCGTCGACCCGGTAGCGGACGATGATGTCGCGCTCGCCCGGCCGGATGTGGATATCCGACGCGCGGTCCTTGGCCGCCTGGAACATCAGCGAGTTGACCCAGCGGATGATCGGCGCCTCGTCGTTGGCGTCGAGCATGTCGACGAGCTCTTCGGACTGGAACTCGGCGTCCTCGTCGTCTTCCTTCTTGCCTTCCTCGAGCTCGTGGCTGCCGCGCAGCCGCGAGTAGGTCTTGTTGATGTGGTCGACGATCTTGGCGCCCGAGGCGACGACCGACTCGACCGGCTCGCCGAGCAGCACCGCGACCGCGTCGATCACGTCGACCGCGGCCGGATCGGCGATCGCGACCATGACCCGGTTGCCCGCGTCGCGGCCCAGCGGCAGCACCAGGCGCTGGCGCGCGAAGTTGATCGGCAGC
>DASWOO010000258.1:0-5030 GCA_036404335.1 Kofleriaceae bacterium | reverse complement strand
CAGGCGCGGCCGACGACGATCACGCCGGTCCAGGCGCCGGCGGCCGTGCTGCCGCGCGGCGCCGCGGGCGTGCCGGTCCAGGCGCCACCGACGACGATCCAGCCGTCGTCGGCGGGTCAGCCGACGGGCAATCAGCCGGTGGGCGGGCCGCAGCCCGACGCGCCGACCGCCGGGCAGCCGCCGGTGGTGTCGCCGCCGGGCGCGACCCCGGTGGGCTCGACGCCGGTGGTGATCCAGCCGTCGGGGACCCAGCCGACGCTGCCGCAAAGCATGGCACCGATCAAGCGGCCGTAGCCGGCGCGGGCGTCTGCGGGTGCCGTCGAGCGCGGGCTCGGCGGCATTTTGCATTTCGGCTGCAACGCGCACTTATGTAACGACCGCCGCGCTCAGCAAAAATTTGTGATGCGGTCCCAGCCGGGCGACCATTTTCGGCGCGCGAGGAGCGTGCTCATGAGCCTACCCAGAATCTGGATCGCTGCGGTCGTGGTCGCATCGGCGATCGCGCCCTCGCTGGCGCACGCCGACAGCAAGAATGAAATCCGAGCGGTGACGTTCGACGAGGACGGGGGCACGACGCGCGTGCACGTGCGCGGGGCGCAGACACCGACGTTCACCGTCTACAAGCTGGAGCGGCCGAGCCGCGTGGTGATCGACGTGCCGCAGGCGGTGCTCGCCGAGGCGCTGCGCGGGCACGAGGGCGCGAGCGTGGTCGCGGCCAACACCTGGGCGGTGAGCACGGTCGCGGCGCAGCAGCTCGACGACGGCGGGCTGGTGACGCGGGTGATCGTGACCCTGGCCCGGCCCGGGCGCTACGACGTGAAGACCGACGGCAACGAGGTCGTCGTGATGGTGATGCCGCGCGATCCGGCGCCGAAGACGGCGAGCCCCGAGGCGCTGGCGCTGGCGCAGTCGGACGCGGCGCGCGCGCGAGACACCGCGGCGGCGGCGCAGGCCGAGGCGGCCCGGGCGCGCGACGCGGCGGCGGCGGCGCAGGCCGAGTCCGAGCGGCTGCGTAAGGCGGCCGGCGATCAGGCGGCGCGGGCGGCGGACGCGGTGCGCGCCGTCGACGCCGCGCGCAAGGTCGCGAGCCAGGCGAGCGCGGCGGATGTCGAGCGCGCCAACGCGGCGGTCGCCCGGGCGCAGGCCGAGGCGGCGAAGTCCAGGCAGGACGCGCAGCGCGCCCAGCTCGAGGCCGACGCGGCGCGCAGCGCGCTGGCCGAGGCCGATCGCGCCAAGACCACCTCGGCCCGCGGCGCGCAGGCCGAGGCCGATCGCGCGAAGGCCCAGGCGGCGCAGGCCACGGCCGAGGCCGCCAGGTCGCGGCAGGAGGCCGACCGGGTCAAGGCCGAGGCGCTCGCGGCGCAGGCCGACGCGGCGAAGTCCAAGGACGACGCCAACCGGCTGCGCACCGCCGCGCTCGCGGCGCAGGCCGACGCGGCGAGGTCGCGACAGGCGGCCGATCGGGCGCAGGCCGAGGCCGCGCAGCTCAAGCAGGACGCCGATCGGGCGAGGTCGGCCGCGCTGGCCGACGCGATGAAGTCCAAGCAGGACGCCGAGCGGGCGCAGGCCGACGCGGCGAAGTCCCGGCAGGACGCCGATCGCGCGAGGTCGGTCGCGCAGGCCGACGTGGTGAAGTCCAAGCAGGACGCCGAGCGCGCCGCCGACGCGGCTCGCGCCGAGGTCGCGCGCGCCCGCGCCGAGGCCGTCGCCGCGCACAGCGAAGCCGAGGCCGCGCGCAAGGACGCCGAGACCGCCAAGGCCGAGGCCGCGCGCACCCAGGCGCAGGTCGCCGCCGCCAAGAGCGACGCGGCGCGCACCCGCGCCGAGGCCGCCGCCGCGCGCAGCGAGGCTGACAAGGCCAGCGCGCTGGTCCGCGCCAAGCAGGCCGAGGCCGACGCCGCCCAGGCGAGCGCGGCGCAGCAGCAGGCCGAGGCGGTCGCGGCGCGCCGGCAGATCGAGGTCGCCCAGTCCGACGCGGGCAGGGCGCGGGGCGAGGCCGACGCCGCCAAGGTCGAGCTCGCGCGGATGCGCAGCGAGGCCGACACCGCGCACGCCGAGGCCACCGCGGCCCGGCAGCAGGCCGCCGCCGACAAGCGCCAGGCCGAGGCCGCGCGTGGCAACGCCGAGAAGCTGATGCGCGACGCGCGCCAGCAGGTCGCCGAGCTCGACCGGAAGACCGCCGCGGCCCAGGCGCTCGAGGATCGCGCGCGTGGCGCCAGTGCCGCCGCCGCCGCCCGCGAGGACGCGGCCCGGCAGGCCGTCGCGCTCGCCCAGCAGCAGCAGACCGCGGCCGAGCAGGCCGCCCGCCAGGCCGCCGCCGCGCGCGACAGCGCGGTGCACCAGGCCGGCGCCGATCGCGATCAGGTGATCGCCGATGCCCGGACCGCCGAGGCCCGGCTCGCCGCCGCGCGCCAGGCGATCGCCGCCGCCGAGCAGCAGCGCGCCGCCGCGGTCACCGCCGCGACCACCGCGCGCGACGAGCTCGCGCAGACCCGCACGGCGCTGGCCACCGTCGAGCAGCAGCGCGCCACCGCCGACGCCGCCGCCGGCGAGGCCGCCCGCAAGCGCGGCGAGGCCGAGGCCGCCGCCGGCGATGCGTCGCGCCGCCGCAAGGACGCCGAGCGCGCCGCGGCGCTGGCCGCCGCGCAGCAGTCGGCCGCCGAGGACGCCGCCAGGCTCGCCGCCCGCAAGCGCGGCGAGGCCGAGCAGCAGCGCCTGGTCGCCGAGCAGCAGCAGAAGACCGCGGAGGACGCGGTCCGGACCGCGCGGCTGGCCCAGGCCGCCGCCGACCGCCAGCGCCTGGTCGCCGAGGACGCCGCGAAGTCGGCGCTGAGCAGCCAGCGCGACGCCGAGATCGGCCTGGCCGAGCTGTCCGCGCGCCGGACGGCCGCCGAGCAGGCCGCGTCCGCGCTCGAGGCGCGCAGCGTGGCCGCCGCCCGGGCCGAGGCCGAGGTCGCCGCGGCCCAGGCGCGCCAGGCCGGCGAGGCCGAGCTGGCCAAGGTCCGCACCGAGGCCGGCCGGCTCGCCGACGACCGCAAGCGCGCCGAGGCCGAGCTCGCCGATCGCCGCAAGGCGGTCGCGGCCCAGCAGGCCGAGTCCGACAAGCTCAAGCTCGCCGCGACCGCCGCGCGCGACGCCGCCGATCGCGAAGAGGCGCGCCGCGCCAAGCTCGCCGACCAGCGCGCCGCCGAGGAGCGGACGCTCGCCACGCTCAAGGCGCAGACCGCCCAGGCCCAGCAGGCCCGGACCCAGCTCGCCGCCGCGCCGGTCGCCGCGCCGGTCCTGCTCGTGAACAGCCCGGCGCCGGCCGCGAGCCCGCGCGACAACTTGCTCGCCACCCCCGCGTCCCGTCCCGCCGCGCCGCTCGCCGCTGCGCCCGCGCCGGCCCCGGCCCCGGCTGCCAAGTTGTCCCGCCCGGCGCAGGTCCGCGCCGTCGACTTCACCGGCGACGACGCCACCGGCCACGTCACGATCGCGCTCGCCGGCGACCCGCAGGTCACCGTCGGCGAGGTCACCGCGACGGCGGCCGAGCTGATCCTCGACCACGCCGCGATCGACGCCAAGCTCGAGAAGCGCCTCGACGTCCACAAGTTCGGCGGCCCGGTCCGCGCGATCTCGGCGTTCCGCGACCGCCGCGTCGCCGACCGCGTCCGCGTGATCGCCGAGCTGTCCGCGCCCGCGACCCCGAGCTACGACCGCGCGACCGGCAGCATCCGCTGGAGCTTCGTCGGCGACAACATCGCCAGGCGCCCGGTCACCACCCGCGGCGCCGTCGCCAACGTCACGAGCACCCCGGCCCCGACCGCCGGCGGGTTCGGCGCGACCTCGACCCCGGTCGCCGGCCAGTCGGTCTCGCAGCTGCCCGCCCAGGGCAACCGGCGCCGCATCTACCACGGCCAGACCGTCGAGCTGCACTTTAAGGACGCGCCGATCCACGACCTGCTGCGGATCATCGCCGACGTCGGCAAGGTCAGCATCGTCGTGCCGGACACGATCGACGCCAAGGTCACGCTCGACCTCAAGCGCGTGCCGTGGGACCAGGCGCTCGAGGTCATCCTGTCGTCGCACCAGCTGTGGTACCGGCGCGAGGGCAACCTCTACCGGATCGCGCCGCGCAAGGAGCTCGACGCCGAGGACGAGGCCGAGTCCGCCCGCCGCGAGGCCGCGCTCAAGTCCGAGTCGCCGCGCGCCCAGCTCGTGCCGCTCAACTACGCCTCGGCCGCCGAGCTCGCCAAGAAGCTCGACCCGATGCTGTCGCCGCACGGCAAGATCGCGGTCGACGAGCGCACCAACCAGCTGATCGTCACCGACGTCGCCGGCAACCGCGAGCAGATCGCGCGGCTCGCGCTGTCGCTCGACACCCAGACCCCGCAGATCTCGATCGAGGCGCGCGTGGTCGAGGCCAACTCGACGTTCCTGCGCCAGATCGGCATCCAGTGGGGTGGCCGCGCGGTGACCGGCGCGACCGGCGGCAACGCGACCGGCCTGTCGTTCCCGTCGGCGATCAGCCTGCTCGGCGGCAACGAGGACACCAACACCAACCGGACCGGCGTCGCGACCCCATCGGACTTCGCGGTCAACCTGCCCGCGGCGACCGGCTCGGGCGAAGGCGGCGCGATCGGCCTGTCGCTCGGCTCGGTCGGCGGCAACTTCAACATCAACCTCCGGCTCTCGGCGCTCGAGGACTCGGGCACGGTCCGCATCATCTCGGCGCCCAAGGTCACGGTGCTCAACAACAAGCTGGCGAGCATCGCGTCCGGCGTGAGCGTGCCGATCTCGACGATCTCGGCGACCGGCACCCAGACCCAGTTCGTCCAGGCCGACCTGAAGCTCGAGGTCACGCCGACCGTGTCGCAGAGCGACTGCTCGATCTCGCTCAACATCGTGGTCCAGAAGAACCAGCCCGACTTCGTCAACGTCGGCGCGCGCGGTGACCCGACGATCATCCGCAAGGAGGCCCACACCTCGATGCTGGTCGCCGACGGCGAGACCTCGGTGCTCGGCGGCATCTACACCCGCAACTCCGGCGT
>DASWOO010000257.1:0-2137 GCA_036404335.1 Kofleriaceae bacterium | reverse complement strand
GGCGTGGCGCTACCTCGACGCGCTGCCGCTGACCGCGAACCACAAGGTCGATCGCAAGGCGCTGATGGCGTGGACCGGCGACGTCGCGGCGAGCGACGCCGCGCCGCGCGTCCCGCCGCGCACGCCGATCGAGCGGGCGCTCGCCGAGATCTGGAAGCAGGTCCTGGGCATCGCCGAGGTCGGCCTCGACGACGGGTTCTTCGAGCGCGGCGGCCACTCGCTCGCCGCCGTGCGGGTCCACGCCAAGGTCCGCGAGGTGTTCCGCGTCGAGCTGCCGCTCGCCGAGCTGCTGCGCCGGCCCACGGTCGCCGGGCTGGCCGAGCTGGTCGAGGCCGCCGATCCCGAGCCCGGCCGCGCCGCGCGGATCGCCGCGGCCTACCTGCGCGTCCTGACCATGACCGACGAAGAAAAAGCCCAGCTCCGCGCGCGGCGCAAGGGAGGAGCGTCGTGAAGCTCGACCAGATCTCCGCCCTGATCACCGGCGCCGCCAGCGGCATCGGCCGGTGCTTCGCGCTCGAGCTCGCCACGGCCGGCGCGACCGTGATCGCCGGCGACATCGACGAGGACGGCCTCGACGCCCTGGTCGACGACGCGCGCGGCCTGGCCGGCAGCATCCGCGGCCTGGTCGTCGACGTGTCGCGCGAGGACTCGGTGCAGAAGCTCGTCGCCGCCGCCCGCGCCGCGCTCGGCCACGCGCCGTCGCTGCTCGTCAACAACGCCGCGATCCTGCGCGACGGCCTGCTCGTCCACCAGGACGAGCCCGGCGGCTGGGTCCGCCAGCTGCCGACCAGCCAGTGGAAGGCCGTGCTCGACACCAACCTCAACGGCCCGTACTACGCCGCGCGCGAGGTCGCCGCGGCGATGCTCGAGGGCAACGTCAAGCCGGCGCTGATCGTCAACATCTCGTCGATCACCAGCGCGGGCAAGCACGGCCAGAGCAACTACGCCGCGGCCAAGGCCGGGCTCGACGCGGTCACCCGGACGTGGTCGCTCGAGCTCGCGCCGTACGGCATCCGGGTCGCCGCGATCGCCCCGGGGCTGACCGACACCCCGATGGCCGCCGGCGTCGCGCCCGACGCGGTCGCGGAGATGCTGGCCGGGATCCCGCTCGGCCGCATGGCCCGGCCCGACGAGATCTGGGCGGGCCTCAAGTTCATCATCGAGTGCGATTACTTCACAGGCCGGGTCCTCGCGATCGACGGCGGAGCGAGCTTCTTGTGAGCGAACCAACCACCGCGGCGATCCCGCGCATCCTTCACCAGATCTGGTACCAGGGCGAGGCCGCGCTGCCCGAGCGCTACCGTCCGTTCCTCGACGGCTGGCGCCGCAACCACCCGGGCTGGGAGCACCGGCTGTGGGACGAGGCCGCGTGCCGCGCCCTGCTCGCCGAGCGATATCCCGCGTTCCTGCCGACGTGGGAGGCGTATCCGCTGTTCATCCAGCGCATCGACTCGATCCGCTACTTCCTCCTCGACAGCTTCGGCGGCGTGTACCTCGACATGGACATGGAGTGCCTGAAGCCGATCGACCCGCTGATCGACGGCTGCGAGCTGCTGCTGTCGCGCACCGTGCAGTACAACATCGCCGCGCTCGGCGGCGTCCCCGGCCACCGGCTGTGGCAGCGCGCCCGCGCCGGGCTCGCCGAGACCGCGAGCCGCGCCCGGCCCGGCGGGCTGGCGCGCTGGTTCGGCGGCGACGCCAAGGTCGCGGCCGAGACCTGCGGCCCGCTGTTCTTCGCGCGGATGGTCAAGGACACCGCCGCCGACACCGACCCGCGCACCCGGGTCTGCCCCGGCGAGACCTTCGAGCCGCACGCCCCGACCCTGGTCGACGGCCGCCTGAGCTTCGGCAACGGCGATCTGTCCCGGTCGTACGCGGTCCACCACGAGGCCCTGGGCTGGATGCCGTGGGGTCACCGCCAGCTCTCCAGGATCACGCGCCCGCTGTTCAAGCTGGCGTTCGGCCGCGCGCGCCGCGGCGCCGAGGATACTCATCATGGCCACGACTGACGACCTGAGCGATCTCGACCTCCTCGACCAGCTGCTCGACGACGACGGGGTCGCCGCCCGGCCCGCGGCGCGCATCGCCGCCCGGCCCGACGCCGCGCGCTGCCAGCTGTCCTACCAGCAGCAGCGGC